>NZ_AP019371.1:2477500-2745000 GCF_004001265.1 Actinoplanes sp. OR16
GGGGTGAAAGGCCAATCAAACTCCGTGATAGCTGGTTCTCCCCGAAATGCATTTAGGTGCAGCGTCGCGTGTTTCTTGCCGGAGGTAGAGCACTGGATGGTCTAGGGGGCCCACAAGCTTACTGAAATCAGCCAAACTCCGAATGCCGGTAAGTGAGAGCGCGGCAGTGAGACTGCGGGGGATAAGCTTCGTAGTCGAGAGGGAAACAGCCCAGATCGCCAGCTAAGGCCCCTAAGCGTGTGCTAAGTGGAAAAGGATGTGGGATCGCATGGACAACCAGGAGGTTGGCTTAGAAGCAGCCACCCTTTAAAGAGTGCGTAATAGCTCACTGGTCAAGTGGTTCCGCGCCGACAATGTAGCGGGGCTCAAGCACACCGCCGAAGCTGTGGCATTCACACTTTGCTCGACTCAGACTTTCGGGTTTGAGCCCAAGCGTGTGGATGGGTAGGGGAGCGTCGTGTTGCGGGTGAAGCGGCGGAGTGATCCAGCCGTGGACGCTACACGAGTGAGAATGCAGGCATGAGTAGCGAATGAAGGGTGAGAACCCCTTCCGCCGGATGACCAAGGGTTCCAGGGGCAGGCTAATCCGCCCTGGGTGAGTCGGGGCCTAAGGCGAGGCCGAGAGGCGTAGTCGATGGATAACGGGTTGATATTCCCGTACCCGCAAAGGAGCGCCAACGACGAACCTCACTGTACTAACTACCCAATGCTGGGGAGGACTTCGGTCCGAGCCGGCGGCGGCTAGGACCTCGGTGGGTAGTAGTTGAGTGATGGGGTGACGCAGGAAGGTAGATGATCCCGGCCGGTGGTTGTGCCGGGGTAAGCGTGTAGGCCGGTGTGTAGGCAAATCCGCACACTATTGAGGCTGAGACGTGATGCCGAGCCGTTCTGGTGAAGTCATTGATCCTATGCTGCCGAGAAAAGCCTCTAGCGATGTTCCGAGCGGCCCGTACCCTAAACCGACACAGGTGGTCAGGTAGAGAATACCGAGGCGACGGGTGAACTGTGGTTAAGGAACTCGGCAAATTGCCCCCGTAACTTAGGGAGAAGGGGGGCCGGACGCGTGAAGCCCCTTGCGGGTGGAGCGTGGTATGGCCGCAGAGAGCAGGGGGAAGCGACTGTTTACTAAAAACACAGGTCCATGCGAAGTCGTAAGACGATGTATATGGACTGACGCCTGCCCGGTGCTGGAACGTTAAGGGGACCTGTTAGCCAGCAATGGCGAAGCGGAGAACTTAAGCGCCAGTAAACGGCGGTGGTAACTATAACCATCCTAAGGTAGCGAAATTCCTTGTCGGGTAAGTTCCGACCTGCACGAATGGCGTAACGACTTCCCCACTGTCTCAACCACAGGCCCGGCGAAATTGCAGTACGAGTAAAGATGCTCGTTACGCGCGGCAGGACGGAAAGACCCCGGGACCTTTACTATAGCTTGACATTGGTATCCGAATTAGCTTGTGTAGGATAGGTGGGAGCCGGTGAAGCTTGGACGCCAGTTCAGGTGGAGGCATTGTTGAAATACCACTCTGGTTGGTTTGGGTATCTAACTTGCGGCCCTGATCGGGTCGAGGGACAGTGTCTGGTGGGTAGTTTAACTGGGGCGGTTGCCTCCTAAAGGGTAACGGAGGCGCCCAAAGGTTCCCTCAGCCTGGTTGGCAATCAGGTGTTGAGTGTAAGTGCATAAGGGAGCTTGACTGTGAGACTGACGGGTCGAGCAGGGACGAAAGTCGGGACTAGTGATCCGGCACTTGCGTGTGGAAGCGGTGTCGCTCAACGGATAAAAGGTACCCCGGGGATAACAGGCTGATCTTCCCCAAGAGTCCATATCGACGGGATGGTTTGGCACCTCGATGTCGGCTCGTCGCATCCTGGGGCTGTAGCAGGTCCCAAGGGTTGGGCTGTTCGCCCATTAAAGCGGTACGCGAGCTGGGTTTAGAACGTCGTGAGACAGTTCGGTCCCTATCCGCCGTGCGCGTTGGATACTTGAGAAGGGCTGTCCCTAGTACGAGAGGACCGGGACGGACGAACCTCTGGTGTGCCAGTTGTTCTGCCAAGGGCACGGCTGGTTGGCTACGTTCGGAAGGGATAACCGCTGAAAGCATCTAAGCGGGAAGCCTGCTTCGAGATGAGGTATCCCACCACCTTGAGTGGGTAAGGCTCCCAGGAGACTACTGGGTTGATAGGCCGGAGATGTAAGCACGGTAACGTGTTGAGTTGACCGGTACTAATAGGCCGAGGGCTTAACCACCCTAAATTTTCTGCTTGCGTCCACTGTGTGATTCACAGCAAACGAACAATCACCCCAGGTTGAAAGATCTGGGTTGCTGGTTGCTCTGCTGACCGTTGTTTCGGTGGTCATAGCGGAGGGGAAACGCCCGGTTACATTCCGAACCCGGTAGCTAAGCCCTCCAGCGCCGATGGTACTGCACTCGGGAGGGTGTGGGAGAGTAGGACGCCGCCGGACTCAACTTATGGAAAGGCCCACCCGGGCGACCGGGTGGGCCTTTTTGTATTTCTGGGCTTTTGACGGAGCGCAACGGCTCCTTGGAGAACGTAAAACGGCGCCGCGGATGAGAATCCGCAGCGCCGTTCCGTGTTGGATCAGTCGAGGTTCAGGGCTCGCCAGTCGACGTACTTGAAGTTGGTCGAGGTCCGGTCATCGTCGGGCTTGTTCTCGCCGTCGTGGAGGACGAGGAGGCCCTTCGGGTAGCCGGGCAGGGCGACAGCGGTGGCAGTAGCTCCGTCGGAGTGCTGGACGCCGTCGATCCGCGGGCCGTCGGACACCGTGAAGATCTTGATGGGGCGGTTCGTGCGGCGGTCGTAGACGAAGAAGCGGCTGTCGCCCTGGCTGGAGACGACCAGGTAGCCGTTACGCCGCGAGGTCGGGTAGATCGTCGCGCCTTCCACGTCGGCGGTGATGCGGCCGCCGTAGCCGGGGTCGTTCGTCTCGTCGAGGGTGCACTCCTCGGTCTCCGGGTCGTAAGTGGCCGGCACACCGAACTCGGCGACCTTTTCCACGATCCGCGGGACGCTGCTGAAGTGGCCGCCCTTCAGGTCGATGCGCCACAGGGCGACGTCTTCCTGAGCTGCGTAGAGCACACCCGCCTCGGCGTCCACGACCATGCCTTCGACCTGGGGGTCCTCGCCGGGTTCCCCGCACGGCGACCAGCTGGCGCCGTTCGGCAGACGGAAGTGGCGGGGCAGGTCCAGCGTGTCCGTCGTACGATAAGTGATCTTGCCGTTCTTCTCCTCGAGCCGGAAGATCCCGAGCCGGGTGCTGTGCCGGCGGCTCACCACGGCGTATTTGTCGTGGAGGGCCAGGCCGTAGCCCGTCGCCTGCTCCTCGACCTCGGCCTCGTCCTTCGAGAAGAGCAGCGGGACGTTCGCGGCGGTGATGTCGGTGAGGCCGGACGCCTCGATCTTGTAGATGCGGAGCTTGTCCAGGCCGCGGTCGGTCACCACGGCGACGTCGATCTTCTTCTTCCCGAGCTTGAAGCCGGTGAGCACGTCGACGTTGTTGAAGCGGCCGCCCGCGGGCGTCGCGATCGACTGGACTTCGCGACCCTTGAGGTCGTAGACCCGGAGGCCGCCGTTCTTGGCGGTGCCGATCACCAGGCTGCGGCCCTTGTCGGCCTGGTTGATCCAGATTGCCGGGTCGTCGGCGTCAGCGTCACCCCCGGCCTCGTCGTCGAAGAGGGACGGCGTCTCGACCGTCGCGGTTATCTCCCGAGGAGGACGCTGAGCTGCTTGAGCAGGCACGGCGGAGAACGTGGTCAGTGCGACTAGAGCGGCTATGCCGGCAGACCGATGCATGACATCGAAGCGTTCCCGATGAACCTGACCGAAGGGTGGCCGGTGCTTTAACAACGTGCGCGCGCTACCGGGTGGGTGCAAGATGTCGTAGCAGATCGAGGAACGGTAGGCTTGCACACGCGGGCTGCTAGCTCAATGGCAGAGCTGTGGACTTTTAATCCATAGGTTCAGGGTTCGAGTCCCTGGCGGCCCACGACGGATGAGCGGGTCCGTTCACGGAGAACGTGAGCGGGCCCGCTCTTCTATTTGCTCATTCCGGGGATCGGTGCGGCGGCAGTCGGCTGCCGGGGGATCTGGATCGGGCCGGAGGCTGCGGCGCGGGCCAGTTGGGTGGCGCTGAACTGGGCACGTTCGGCTGCCACGTCGTCCGGCAGCTCGTAGGGCGACCGGAACGGGAAGTACAGCGGCAGGAAGTCGGCCAGCATCTCGGCCTGCTGGCTCAGGGCCACGGCCGCCGAGTTGGTGTCGTTCAGGCAGAAGACGTCGGAGCGCCTGCGGGCCAGCAGGAACGCCAGCTGGACCGGCGTGGACGGGTGGGCCAGGTCGGCGTAGGTGTAGCTGATCGAGCCCGGGACGGCGCGCTTCGTCAGGAACGCCCAGTAGTGCTGCAGCGACGACGGGATCGAGAGGTCACCGGGATGGCGGAACGGGTGCTCGGCGGTCTGCCGTACCTCGTCCGGCAGCCAACTCTCGATCTCCTCGAGCACGCTCTTCTGCAGTGGGTACGGAACATGCTGCATCTTCTGCGTGATGCCCCGGTCGAACCGCTCGGCGATGTGCCGCCGGTTGTTCTTGCCGGCCGCTGTCACCGGAGCGTCGAAGACCGTCGCCGGGCCGGCTTCGAGCTGCGCCTTCGACGGGAAGTACTTGGCGATGCCGTTCGCGTGGAAGAACGCCTCCGGGGAGACCGGACGGCCCAGGAACATGTCGTCGTTGAAGTAGATGAAGTGCTCGGCCAGGCCGGGGATGCGGTGCAGCCGGGACTCGATGGCGTGCGAGTTGAACGTCGGCAGCACACCGGTGTCGCCGAACACCTCCCGGTGGCTGACCACGGTGAGCCGCGGGTCCGAGGTGTCCAGCCAGGGCGGGACCTGGTCGTCGGTGACCAGGAAGATCTTCCGGACCCAGGGCGCGTACGCCGCGATCGACCGCAGGGAGTATTTCAGCTCGTCCCGGCTGATGAAGCGGGACGCGTTCGCTGCGATCGTGTTCGTCTGCTCGCGGCCGAACGCGGCGAGCGAGGCGTTCTTCCGGTCCACCCAGTCGGGGTCGCTGCCGTCGACCCACGTGTAGACCACGTCGATCGGGAAGCGCACGTCCTCGGCCGGCACCACGGCGAACTCGGAGCGCGTGCGGTACTGAGGCCGGTCGTCGGTGAGGGAGAGTATCGGGTTCAGCGCGACCGGCGGGACCTGCCGATAGTGCGGCTCGGCCGGCAGCGCCGTCGCCACCGAGTTGCGGCGCGGGGCCACGATGATGTCTGGAGCGCCGCCCGGACCCCTCTCGGTCCTCCAGAACTCGATCTCGCAGGCGGAGCCGCTGCCGAACACCGTCGTCCCGTAGGGGCTGGTGATCGGGAAGTAGACCTGGACGCCGGTCTTGCCGCGGCCGGCTGTGAAACCCTCATCGTTGATCCTGCCGATGCGGACCTCGGCGCCGGTCAGCCGGCCGTCGGCACGCAGGGCGGCGAGCGTGCGCTCCCGGTCCCGGCTGTTCACCGCGACGGCGCTGTGCTGGGTGTCGACCGGGCGCAGGCAGAAGTAGTCGATTCCGGCGCGTTCGAGCACGGCGACGACCGCGTCCAGGTTCTGCTTCCAGGCGGCGGCCGGGGTCATGTCGGGCACGACGCGGGCGCGCACGGACTCGCCGGCGTCTCGCACGGTGACCATCGAGCCGGTCTGGGCGGGCTTCGGCAACGACCGCTGGCGGGTCAACCGGCGGACGAGCCAGAGCTGACGGTTCGGCGGGAGCAGCTCGATCAGCTTGAGCCGGTAGTCCTTGGGCAGCAGCCGGTAGAATCGGAGCGCGATCATGGCGCACCCAGCAGCGCCGCCGTGGCGAACGGCGAAGAGCGCCTGCCTGCGACCGCGTCAGTCTTAGAAGACACGACAGCCTTCCCCCCGTGCACCGCTAGCACGGCCGGAGAACGACTCCTGGTGTGGACGGTCTTGGCCGTAGCGAGTTGACAGGCTAGTTGCATGAGCTTCGCGAAACAAATCCATGTATGGCAGGTGGCTGCTTGATTACGCAGCGCTAGCGCTAGTAGACCCACACGCGCGTTTTGATCGGGATCTTGTCGTTCGTCCATAGCCAGTTCATCGCCGCGATCGAGACACGGGCACAGCCGTGCGAGGCCGGATGGGCGGGCACACTCGGTGCGCCGTGCACCGCGATCCCGCCGTTGAAGTACTTCGGTCGCCACAGCAGTCCGAGCGGAGCGTCGCGCCACCCGTCGATCTGGCGGCTGACCTTGAACTTGCCTCGTGGCGTGTCCGCCAGGTAGGTCTCGCCTTCCTGCTCGTAGTACGTGTTCGAGCCGGTCGACGTGTTGAAGATCTGCTCGATCTCGCCGTCCGAGACGAGCATGAGCAGCTGGCGTTTCAGGTCGATCTCCACGAACCTGCCGTCCGTGGACCGTGCCTCAGGGCGGACGCCCCGGTCCAGCGCCTGTTGCGTCTTGGGTCCGACGACGCCGTCACGCCCGAGTTTCGCGGCCTTCTGCAGCGCGAACACCGCCTGCTGCGTCGTGCCGCCGAACTTGCCGTCCACCTTGCCGTTCCAATATCCGAGCTCGGCCAGCCTGGTCTGCAGCGCGAGCACCTCGGCGCCCTCGGCCCCGGACTTCAGCTTCTTCGGCTTCACCGACGGTGACAGGGACGGCGACGCCGGCCCGGCGGAAGGACCTGACGGGGGCGCGCTCGGCGCGGACGGTCCGGCTGAGGGGTCGGGAGAGCTTGGCGTCGTCTGCGGGGGTACGGGTTGAGCAGTCCCGTCGGCGGACGGCTCGGACGAGTCACAGCCGCTCAGGAGAAGCGCCGAGGCCGTTGCCGCGGCGACCGTGAACGCCAGGACTCTCCGCACCGAATCGCCTCCTCGGACACTGCTGGTGGCCGCCAGTGTAGTGACGCCTGTCCACTGATCCACCGAAGATCACCGATCAATCACTCGCCGGAGTGGACCGTGGCCCAGGACCTCACAAAAGAGCCGAGTAGTCTTTGGCTATGTCATGGAAGGCGAGCTCACGGCATGGCGTCCGGGAAGCGCCGGCCGGGTTCGCGTTCGTCCAGGAGTTGCTGAACACGCGCGGCACGATGGCGTACGGCGCTGACCTGCTCGGCACCGTCGAGGACGCCCAGTGGTGGGTGACCGACGCGCTCGGCAACTGGTCCCGGGTCTCCGGCCTGCCGGCGCCGACCCTGCTGCTCTCCGCCGGTGACCTGCGTTCCCTGCGCCGGCTGCGCGCCGCCTTCGAGCAGGTGGTGCTCGCCGGCGCCAACCCGGAGCGGGACGGCGCGCTGCCACCGGCCGACGTGCAGGTGAGTCTCGTGCCCGATGCGGACGGCTGGGTGCGCGTGGTCCCGACCGGTCGCGGCACCCGCTGGTTCGCCTCGGCGCTCTGGTCCGAGGCGCTGCAGGCGCAACAGGCCGGTCTGTGGCCGCGGCTGAAGCTCTGTCACAACGCCGCCTGCCGGGCCGCCTTCTTCGACACCTCGCGCAACAACAGCGGTGTCTGGCACGACGTCAGCACCTGCGGAAACACGGCTAACCTGCGGGCGTTCCGGGAGCGCCGCCGGCTGCTCGGCCACACCGGCGACCAGCAGGTGGGCGTCCCCGGCCGGCGGGAAATGAGCTGATCCGGCGGGAACTCCCGGGCGCCGCCGCGCGACTATTGATTCATGGCATGTGAGCGGTGGCGCGAGATGCTCTCCGCGCAGTTGGACGGCGAGGACGACCCGGTCATGCGACCGCTGGTCGACGAACACCTGGCCGGGTGCGCCGGCTGCCGGGAGTGGCTGGACCGGGCGGCGGCGGTGAACCGGCTGACACGGACGGCAGCGGTCCCGGTCGTGCCCGATCTGAGCGCGGCCATCCTGGCGGCTCTACCTTCTTCCGGCGCTGGTGCCGCCGCATCTTCGTCCGGTGCCGCGTCTTCGTCCGGCGCCGGATCGGCGGGGGCGGCGGCGCGGCGGCGGTGGCGGTGGCGGGTGCCGGTCGCGGCGCTGCTCTACATCGCGCTGGCGCTGGTCGGGACGGTTCAGCTCATCCTCGGCCTGACGCAGGTCGGCGGCGGGGTGAGTGCCGGGCACGAGCACACCGGGCTGGACGCTACTCCGGGCCACCTCTGGCACGAGTCCGCCGCGTGGAACGTGGCGATCGGCGCCGGTTACCTCTTCATCGCCCTGCGCCGCACCCGCCCGACGGGTCTCCTGCCGATGCTCACCGCGTTCGTCGCGATGCTGCTGCTGCTCTCGGTCAACGACCTCACCGGCGGCCGGGTCGACGTGGCCCGGCTGGTCGGCCACGGCTTCGTGATCCTCGGGTATCTCCTGGTGGTGGCGATCTCCCGGGGCGTCGGCGGGACGGCCAGGCCGCCCGGCCGGCGCGAGGGAGTGGGCTGGCGGGCCCGGTTCGACATCACCGAGCCGGAGCCGGAGACTCCCGTGCGGCCGGGCCTGCGCCTGCTGCCGCCTCCTGCGGGGCCGCTCACGGCCCGAGCAGACAAGGCCGCCTAGACAAGGCCGCCTAGACAAGGCCGCCTAGACAAGGCCGCCTAGACAAGGCCGCCTAGACAAGGCCGCCTAGACCGGGCTGCTTGATCGTTCAGCGGGCCGGCGGGCGGACGGAGAGCTCTCGCCACTCGTCCGGGCCGTTCAGCAGGCCGCGGACCATGTCGACGGCCGCGTCCTCGTTGTCGAACTCGAAGAAGTGCGAAGCGCCGTCGGAACCGCCGGCACGCTGTTCGACATACCACTGGTCACCGCTGACCCGTAAGTAGACGTCCTTGCGGGCCAGGCGCCCCCACTTGCCGTTCCACCAGTGCTTACGCTGCTCCATCCCGGCACTGTATCGAACAAGTGTTCGAACGGTGCCGGGTGGGCGGATCTTTTTCGACCGGGTCAGCGCGGCGGCTGCTGGGAGTGACGGCCCAGCACCTCGTCGAGCGCGTTGTTCGCCACCTGGTGACCCTGGCCGCGCAGCAGCGCGTCGCGGATCTCGGTGAGCAGCTTGACCTCCTCGCTGGGCGCCTTCGGCGGCGGCTCCTCGCCGCGGCGGCGACGCTCGGCAAGCTTGTTGAGCGGGAAGACGACGAGGAAGTAGAGCACCGCGGCGGTCAGCAGGAACGTGATCAACGCGTTGATGAAGGCGGCGTAGTCGAAGACCACACCCGGCTCGGGCGACCAGGCGCCACTGAGCGCCCCGCTGCCACCGCCCATCCACTTGATCAGCGGCTCGAGGAACGACTTGGTGAAGCCGCTCACCACCGCGGTGAAGGCAGCGCCGATGACGACGCCGACCGCGAGGTCGACGACGTTACCGCGCATGATGAAGTCTTTGAAACCTTGGAGCATCTTGCTCACGGGCACTCCCGGGGGCCGAAGAGGTTCATCCGGCAACGGACGTGCCCGTCACCGGTCGGCGACAAACTACGCCGACCGGTCCAATCACGGAATCCGCAACGCTCAGTCGAGCGCCGGCTCCTCGGCCGTGACAGCCTCGTCCACCGAGGGATAGGTGTGCAGCACTTCGACGAGGCCACTCACCTCGAGGATGCGCAGAACCCCCCGCTGCGGAGCGGCCAGGCGGACCGTGCCACCGGCATCGTCGGTGCTGTTCTTCGCCCGGACGAAGACCGAGAGACCGGTGGAGTCACAGAAGGACACCTCGGCCAGGTCGAAGACCAGGCGGGTCCGGCCCTTCTCCAACAGGTCACTGATCTGATCCTGCAGCTGGGGGGCGGTAGCCATGTCCAGCTCACCGGCGACCGACACGACCACCATGTCGCCGCGCTGTTCCGTTTGTACCGTCAGGGACATTCGCCGACCTCCAGTTATTGCTGAACGGTACTCCACGTACCCGGGGATGCGCAGAACCGGACCCGGCAGTTCTGGTCCGTTAGTTGGTCTACAGCAAGTAACGGACCTACTGATGGTAAAGTCCGGCCGTCGTGCATGGATCTGGTGGTGGGGAGGCAGCGATGCCGCTGAGTTCGGACGAGGCAGGCCGCTTCGCCGACCTGCTGAAGGAGCACGCGGAGTCACTCACGGGCCGGTGGACCGAAATGGTCGCCACGAACCTGCGGGGCCGCTTGAGCAGTACGGAGCTGCGCCGGCAGGTCGAGGACCTCCGCAAGGGCTTCGAGTCGGCCCTCCGCTCCGGGTCGGTTCATCTGACCGACGAGTCCTCCGCCGAGCTGCGGGCCCAGCTGGGTGAGCTCTCCACCAGCCGGGCGCGGCAGGGATTCAGCGCGACCGAGACCGCGGTCAGCGTCTACGCGCTCAAGGACGCGGTGCTCGAGGTGATCGGTGGCGGCACCGACGTCGGGAGCCTCCGCGACTACGTGGCCTTCTCCTCTTTCGTGGACCGGGCCGCGCTCTTCACCTTCGACGCGTACGTCCAGGTCCGCGAGTCGCTCATCGCCGACCAGGCCGAGCAGCTGCTCGAGCTCTCCACCCCGGTCGTCAAGCTCTGGGAGGGCGTCGTCGCGGTGCCGCTGGTCGGCACGCTCGACTCGGCCCGCGCCCAGGTGGTGATGGAACGGCTGCTGCAGACGCTCGTCGACACCGGCTCGCCGTACGCGATCATCGACATCACCGGCGTGCCGGCGGTCGACACCCAGGTCGCGCAGCACATCCTCAAGACCGTGGTGGCGGCCCGGCTGATGGGCGCCGACTGCATCATCTCCGGTATCCGCCCGCAGATCGCGCAGACGATCGTCGCGCTCGGCATCGAGTTCGGCGACATCGCGACGAAGGCATCGCTGGCCGACGCGCTGCGGTACGCCCTGAGCCGCGCCGGCAAGCGGACGGAGCGCTGACGTGGAACGCGTCCCGGTCCTGAAGATCGGCGACATCCTCCTCGTCTCGATCCAGATCGACATGGAGGACCAGGTCGCTCTCCAGCTCCAGGAGGATCTGGCCGAGCGGATCGTAGCGACCGGCTGCCACGGCGTCATCATCGACATCAGCGCGCTGGACATCGTCGACTCGTTCGTCGGCCGGACCCTGGCCACCATCGCCTCGGTCTCCCGGGTGCTGGACGCCGAGACCGTAGTGGTCGGCATGCGGCCGGCCGTGGCGATCACGCTGGTCGAGCTGGGCCTGTCGCTGCCGGGGATCCGTACGGCGCTCAACGTCGAGCTGGGTATCGAGATGCTCGCCCGGGCCCGCCAGGACAGCGAAATCGAACTCGACTTCGACGAGGATGAGCCTGACACGGCAGCGGTAAGCACGCCGTGAGCGAGGAGAGCCAGCGGCTTCCGGTCTCGACCGACCAGGACGTCGTCCGGGTCCGGCAGTTGGTGCGCACCGTCTCGGTCGCGGTGAAGCTCTCCCTGGTCGACCAGACGAAGCTGGTCACGGCCGCGAGCGAGCTGGCACGCAACACCCTGGTTTACGGTGGTGGCGGCGAAGTAGTGGTGAGTCGTGTGCAGAACGAGCGCCGGGCCGGCATCAAGATTGTTTTCGCTGACGAGGGACCGGGTATCGCCGACCTCGATCTCGCGCTGACCGATGGGTACACCACCGGCGGCGGCCTCGGCCTCGGCCTCAGCGGCGCACGTCGCCTGGTCGACGAGTTCGACATCCAGACCGAGCCGGGTAAGGGCACGACGATCACCGTTACCAAGTGGTGCCGATGAGTGGAGGCACGGTGGCGTCGCTGCCCGAAGGACTTCTCGACGACGGGGTCTGGTTCCGCGTCGAGGAGGCGGTGACCGCCGCCGCGGTGCGTCGTGCCGCCGAGCGGCTCGCCGCCGACCTCGGCATGCCGGAACGCAGCATCGCTGACCTCTCGATCGTCGCCGCCGAGGCGGCCGGCAACCTGGTCAAGCACGCCGACCAGGGCCAGATCCTGGTACGCGCGGTGCGCACCCCGGAACAGGCCGGCGTCGAGATCATCGCGATCGACAGCGGACCCGGCATCGACGACGTCAGCCGCGCGATCGGCGACGGCCACTCCACGGCCGGCACCCTCGGCATCGGCCTCGGCGCCATCCTGCGCCAGGCCAGCCGCTGGGACCTGCACTCGCTGCCGGGACGGGGGACCGTCCTCGCCGTGCAGGTGTGGCCGGCCGAGCCCCCGGCGCCGGCCTGGGCGGGCGGCCTGATCCGGCCGTTGCCGGGCGAATCGGTGAGCGGTGACGCGTACGCGGTCCGGCAGGAGGGCGACCGGCGGCAGGTGCTGGTCAGTGACGGGCTGGGGCACGGCGGTCTCGCCGCAGCGGCTTCGCAGGAGGCGGTGCGGACCTTCCTGAAGGGCCCGATCACGCCACCGGCCGCGGCAGTGGAGGCGCTGCACCGCGCGCTCGGGCACACTCGCGGCGCTGCGCTCGCGGTCGCCGAGCTGGACACCGGCGCCGGCGAGGTCCGGTACGCCGGGCTGGGCAACATCTCCGGCACCGTGCTGGCCCCGGACGGCACCCGGCGCGGCATGATCTCGATGCCCGGCATCGCGGGACACCAGCGCCGGCAGGTCCGGGAGTACGCCTACCCGCTCGAGCCCGGCGCGGTCGTGCTGATGCACACCGACGGCGTGCAGGATCGCTGGAACGTGTCCGACTACCCGGGACTGATCACCCGCTCGCCCGAGGTGATCGCGGCGACCATGCTGCGCGACGCCGGCACCCGCCGCGACGACGCCGGTGTCCTGGTGGCGCGTCCGTCATGACGTACACGGCCGGCGAGCAGCTGATCAGCATGCGCCTGCGGGTCGAGCAGGACATCTTCGCAATACGGCAGCTCGGCCGTGAGGTGGCTCGGGTCGTCGGGCTCGAGTCCCAGGACCAGACCAGGTTCGCCACGGCGATCAGCGAGGTGGGCCGGGTTCTGCTGGCCGCCGGGCCGGACGCGGAGGTGCGGTTCAGCGTACGGCCGTACGGGGTACCTACTCTTCAGGTGACGATGGCACATCCGTCCGCCGGGGAAACGTCCCGGCTGGCCGGACAGCTGCGGCAGGTCGGCCGGTTGGTCGACACGATGGAGGTCGACGATGGCAGTACCGGCACGGTCGTACGGATGGCCCGGCGTCTCCCAGCAGCCGCGCCGGAGCTGACCCCGGCCCGTATGGACGAGATCCGTACCGGGCTGGCCGGCCATGTCCCCGGTAGCCCGCTTGACGAGCTGGCTGTGCAGAACCAGCAGCTCATCGCGGCGCTGGACGAGGTGCGTGCCCAGCGCGACGATCTGGCCCGGCTCAACGCCGAGCTGGAGGAGACGAACCGCGGTGTGATGGCGCTCTACCACCAGCTCTCCGAGGAGCTGGAGGAGACGAACCGCGGTGTGGTGGCCCTCTACGCCGAGCTGGACGAGAAGTCGGTGCAGCTGCGGGCCGCGAGCGAGGCGAAGAGCCGCTTCCTGGCCAACGTCAGCCATGAGCTGCGCGCGCCGGTCACCGCGATCATCGGGCTGGGCCGGCTGCTCACCGACTCGGGATCGGACGAGCTGACCGAGGAGCAGGGCCGTCAGGTGGAGCTGATCCGTACCTCGGCGAGTGATCTGCTCACGCTGGTGAACGGTCTGCTCGACCTCGCCAAGGCGGAAGCCGGACGGATCGAGCCGAACTGGTCCGACGTCGACCTGAAGGCGATGTTCGGCCAGCTCCGCGGCACGCTGCGGCCGCTCGCCACCCGGCCCGAGGTGGACTTCGTGGTGGATGAGCCGACCGTGCCGTCGCTGCGCTCGGACGAGGTGCTGCTCGCCCAGGTGCTGCGCAACCTGCTGACCAACGCGCTGAAGTTCACCGAGTCCGGCTCGGTGCGGCTCAGCGTGCGCCGGGTGGACGGCGACGTCGAGTTCGCGGTGGCCGACACCGGCACCGGCATCCCGCCCGAGCTGCACGAACGTGTCTTCGAGGAGTTCTACCAGGTGCCCGGCAGTAAACCGGTGAGCGGGAAGGGGACCGGTCTCGGCCTGCCCTACGCCCGGCGGCTGGCCGGAATCCTCGGTGGTGGCCTGTGGGTCGACTCCCTGCCGGGCGCCGGCAGCACGTTCACCCTGAGGCTGCCGGCGACCCATGAGTGATCTCGTCCGATCCGGCTTGCAGAACCGGGGTCCGGCCACGGTCCTCGTCGTCGACGACAGCGCGACCAAGCGATATCTGCTGGTCAGCTGGCTGACCCGGGCCGGTTTCACGGTCATCGAGGCGGAGACCGGGGGCGCGGCGCTGACCAAGCTGCTGGACACCGAGGCCGACCTGGTCGTGCTGGACGTGAAGCTGCCGGACATGAGCGGCTTCGAGGTCTGCGAGCGGATCAAGACCGATCAGCGGTACGGGGTACTGCCGGTCATCCACGTCTCGGCGCACGCCGTGGACGTGAACGACCGGACCCAGGGGCTGAACCGGGGCGCGGACGCCTACCTGGTCGAGCCGATCGAGCCGGAGGAGCTGATCGCCACCGCACAGGCGGTGCTCCGCTACTACCGGGCGCGCCGCCGGGCCGAGCTCCTGGCCGAGCGGATGGTCCGGCTCGCCGAGGCCACCCTGGCGATCAACTCGGCGCCCACCCTGCCGACCCTGCTGGAGGCGGCCGCCGAGGGCGCGCACGCCATCTTCGGCGGTCCGGTCGCTGTCGTCGCGGAGACCTCCGAGGGCGAGAGCCTGGCCGCGACGGGAACACCCGCGAAGGTACGGCCGTGGGCCGTGCCGGCCCTCGACCATCCGGTAGCCGTCGGATCGCTGGTACGCACCGACGAGGCCGCCGACTGGAACGTCGCCGAGTGGCCCGAGGGCGAGACCGTCGCGGTTGCGGCGGCTCGGCTGCGCGCCGACCGGCCGCCGGTCTACGTGGCGGCGCCGGGCAGCTCGCAGAACCCAGGATTCCCGGTGCTGCGGCAGCTCTCCCAGGCGGTCGCCGCGGCGGTCGAGGCCCAGCGGTCGTTCGACGAGGAGCACCGGATCGCGGTGACCCTGCAGCGCAGCCTGCTGCAGTCGGAGCTGCCCCGGGTGCCGGGCGTGGAGCTCGCGGTCCGCTACGAGCCGGCCGGCGCGCAGACCGAGGTCGGCGGCGACTTCTACGAGCTGACGGTGCTCGGTGGCGAGCTGCTGGTGGCGATCGGCGACGTGGCGGGGCACTCGCTGCACGCCGCCACGGTGATGGCCGAGCTGCGGCACGCGGTCCGGGCCTACGCGGTCGAGGGACATCCGCCGGGCGCGGTCCTGGAGCTGGTCAACCGCTTCATGCGGACCGTGCTGCCACACGACTCGGCCACCCTCTGCCTGCTCACCATGGACCCGGCGACCGGCCGGATCCGGATGGCGAGCGCCGGGCACCTGCCGCCGCTCGTGCACGTGAACGGCGAGGCGACGTTCCTGTCACCGCGCGGGCCGCTGCTCGGCATCGACGCGCCACGCCGGGCCGAGCTGGAGCTGACCCTGCCACCCGGGGGCACGCTGGTGCTCTACACCGACGGGCTGATCGAGCGCCGGGATGCCGACATCGACGTGGGTCTGCAGGCCCTGGCGGCGATCGCGAGCGAGGTAGAGCCGGATCTCGACGCCTTCTGCTCCCGGCTGCTGAGCCGTCTCGCCGGCCCCGGTGAGCAGGCCGACGACATAGCCGTCGTGGCGCTGCGCCGCACTGCTTAGATCGACTCTGGTCCCTCGCGTGGAGGGTTGACGACGGCTATTCACTGAGTGAATAGTACCGGGTATGTCCACCGCACACGTCCTGCTCGGGTTGCTCGTCGCCGGCCCGCGGCACGGTTACGACCTCAAGCGGGCGCACGACGAGCGCTTGCCACAGGCCAAGCCTCTGGCGTACGGGCAGGTGTACTCCACTCTCGGCCGTCTCGAGCGGGACGGGCTCGTCGAGCAGTCCGGTCAGGAGCAGGAGGGCGGCCCGGAGCGGACGTCATACTCCCTGACCGACCTCGGCCGCAAGCGCCTCGACGCCTGGCTCACCGAGGTCGAGCCGCCCGCGCCGCACGTCACCAGCGCGCTGTTCAGCAAGGTCGTCGTCGCGCTGCTGGCCGCCGACGCCGACCGCGCCCGGCAGTACCTCACGGTGCAGCGGGCCGCCCACATGACCCGGATGCGCGAGCTGACCGTGGCCAAGTCCTCGCCCGGCACGACGGTCGGCGACGTGATCGCCGCCGACTACGCGATCGGGCACCTCGACGCCGACCTGCGCTGGCTGCAGACCACGATGGCCCGCGTCGCCGACCTACAGAAGGAAGTGACGGCATGACCGAGGCTCTGCTCACCGCCACCGGCGTGCACAAGAAGTACGGGAACACGCCGGCGCTGCGCGGTGTCGACTTCAGCATCGAGAGCGGCGAGATCGTCGCGGTGACCGGGCCGAGCGGGTGCGGCAAGTCCACTCTGCTGCACTGCCTGGCCGGCCTGCTCAGCCTCGACGCGGGCGAGGTGCGGTACCGCGATCAGGACATCGGGCTCTTCTCCGAGGCGTCGCGGTCCCGGCTGCGGCGGTCCGACTTCGGGGTGCTGTTCCAGTTCGGGCAGTTGGTGCCCGAGCTCACGGCCGCCGAGAACGTCGGCCTCCCGCTGCTTCTCGCCGGTTCGGGGCGGCGAGAGGCGCGGGAGGCGGCGCTCGGCTGGCTCGACCGGTTCGGAGTGGCGGACCTCGCCGACAAGCGCCCCGGCGCGGTCTCCGGCGGCCAGCAGCAGCGGATCGCGGCCGCCCGGGCGCTGGTCACCGAACCGCAGGTGATCTTCGCTGATGAGCCGACCGGCGCGCTCGACCAGCTCAGCGGTGAGCAGGTGCTCGGTGCCATGGTCCAGGTGGTGCGGGAGCAGGGGACGGCCGTCGTGCTGGTCACCCACGAGGCGACGATCGCGGCGTACGCCGACCGGGAGGTCGTGCTCCGGGACGGCGCCGTGGACCCGACCGGTCTCGGGGTGACGCCGTGAGGTTCTCCACCCTGGTCCGGCTGAGCCTCGCGGGCAACCGCACGGATCGGCTGCGGACCGTGCTGACCGCCGTCAGCGCCGCCCTCGCCGCGGTCTTCCTGCTCGCGGCCGCGACGGTGGCCTCGATCCGGGGTGGCGAGATGGTCATCGACGGCACCGGCATGGGAACCCGCAGCCCGGGGACCCAGCAGTATGCCAGCGCGCTGCTCATGGAGGCCGGCCTGCGACCCGGCGTCATCTTCGCCCTGGTCATGCTGGCGCTGCCGGTCCTCGCGCTGGCAGGGCAGTGCATCCGGCTCGGCGCCCCGGCCCGGGACCGTCGGCTCGTCGCACTCCGGCTCGGTGGCGCCACTCCGGGGCAGGCCGTCCTGATCGCCGGGGCGGAGACCGCGGTGGCCAGCCTGTTCGGCTCGCTGATCGGGCTCGGCGTCTTCGCGGCTCTCCGGTCGGTGCTCGACAACCGGACCGCCGACGGCCGGCTCTGGCTGCCGGTCGACGTGGTGCCGGACCCTCTCCTGGTGGCCGGCGCTCTCCTGCTGGTCCCGCTGCTGGCCGGCGCGGTAGGCGTGCTGCTCATGCGCCGCATGGTGATCACGCCGCTCGGGGTGGTCCGTCGGGTGCGCGAGGACGGGCCGGGACCGTGGCCTGGCTTCCTGATCGCCGCCGGGCTGGTCGCGTTCGTCAGCCCGGGGTTGCTCGCCGATCTTCTCCCGGTCCACGGGGAGTTCCCTTCCTGGGTGGCGCCGGTGCTGATGGGCGGGGGCGTCCTGCTGGTGACGGTCGGCGTGGTGATCGGCGTCGGCTGGATCTCGTACACGTCGGGGCGGCTGCTGCGGCGGTACGGCCGGGGCGCTGCGACGCTGCTGGCCGGGGGACGGCTGATGGCCGACCCGTGGAACGGCAGCCGCACGCTCGGTGCGCTGCTCGGAGCGATCGTGTTCGGGGCCGGCACTCTGGGCTTCCGGGCGATGTTCGCCACCGAATTCGCGGCCTCGGCCCGGTATGAGGAAATGATCGCCGGCACCGGCTACCCGACCTCCGGCTACAGCGACCCGGAGTTCTATCTCGGCGCGATCCGGCTCGTCATGATCGCCGTGTCGATCGCGATGCTGGTCGCGGCGGGCGGCGTGCTGGTCGCCCTCGTCGAGGGGATCGTGGCACGGCGGCGGGCGTACGCCGCGCTCACCGCCACCGGGGTGCCCCGGCGGACGCTGAGCGCGGTGCTGCTCTGGCACACGTTCGTGCCACTGGTGCCGGCCGTGCTGCTTGCCCTTGGCACCGGCGCCTCGCTGTTCCGGCTGGGGGCCACCGAGGTGCGTCTCGGCGAACCGTTCGAACAGTGCATCGATCCGGCTGCGGTGGACTGGGAGACCTGCGCCCGGGAGACGATCGTCCCGCCGTCGCTCGTGGTGCCGATCCCGATCCCGTTCGCCCAGCTGGCTCTGCTCGGCGGGGGAGCGCTGGTGGCGATGCTGCTGGTGGTCGGCGTGGGCGTGGCGGTGCTGCGGACCAGCACCGACCTCGAGGAGCTACGCGTCGGCTGACGCGCGCGCGGAGGTGATGGGCGTCAGACCGTGCGCCGGCATCCGTCCCGGATGCCGGCGCAACGGCCCGGCACGACCACCCGGGTCGCGAGGAGGACCAGAGGGATCATGCGTATCCCGTACGAAGAATGGTCTTGATCTAAGCGGCCTTGACCACGTCCAAGATCCAGGAGAGCACGAAGGCCTCCTCCTTCCAAGCGTCGTAGCGGCCGCTCGGCCCACCGTGCCCGGCGCCCATCTCGGTCTTGAGCAGGAACTCGCCGTCGGGGGCGACCGCGCGCAGGCGCGCGACCCACTTGGTCGGCTCGTGGTAGAGCACGCGGGTGTCGTTGAGGCTGGTCACCGCGAGGATCTTGGGGTAGCTCAGCTTCGCGACGTTCTCGTAGGGGCTGTACGACTTCATGTACGCATAGACCTCGGCGGATTCGAGCGGGTTTCCCCACTCCTCCCACTCGGTGACCGTGAGCGGCAGGCTCGGGTCGAGGATCGAGGTCAGCGGGTCGACGAAGGGAACCTCGGCCACGATCCCGGCGAACGCCTCCGGAGCGAGGTTCGCGATCGCGCCCATCAGCAGGCCGCCGGCCGAGCCACCCCTCGCGACCAGGCGCGACGCCGACGTCCAACGGGCCCGGACCAGAGCCTCGGCGCACGCCACGAAGTCGGTGAAGGTGTTCTTCTTCGCCAGCATCTTGCCGTTCTCGTACCACCCGCGGCCGAGCTCGCCACCACCGCGGACGTGCGCGATCGCGAAGACCACGCCGCGGTCCAGCAGGCTCAGGCGGGCGATCGAGAAGTACGGGTCGATCGAGTGCTCGTAGGAGCCGTAGCCGTAGAGCAGAGCCGGGTTGTCGCCGTTCTTGACCAGGCCTCTGCGCGCCACGATCGAGATCGGGACACGGGTGCCGTCCGGCGCGGTCGCCCACTCGCGGAACTGCTCGTAGTCGGCCGGGTCGTAGCCGCCGAGCACCGGCTTCTGCTTGCGCAGCGTCATGGCCCGGGTGACCAGGTCGACGTCGTAGACCGAGTCCGGCGTGACCAGCGAGGTGTAGCTGATCCGGATGGAACCCGTCTCGTACTCCGGGTTGCCGGCCAGCCCGACGCTGTAGATCGGCTCCGGGAAGGTCATGTCGTACGTGTCGGTGCTGCCGTCGGTCATCACCCGCAGGCCGGTGAGACCGTCCCGGCGCAGCGACACCACGACGTGCCGGGCGAACGCGTCCACCGACTCCAGGCGGGTTCCCGGCTGGTGCGGGATCAGCTCGACCCACTCGCCCGGGTTGTCCACCGAGGTGCACGCCAGGGCGAAGTCCTCGGCGTCGCGGTTGTGCAGGATCAGGAAGCGGTGGCCGTGGTGCTCGACGCTGTATTCCACACCCTGGACGCGCTCGGCGATCAGCGCCGGCTCGGCCGTGGGGTGGTCCGAGGGGATCACCCGCACCTCAGAGGTGATCTTGCTCTGGGTGTCGACGACGATGAACTTCTCGCTGCGGGACAGGTCGACGCCGACCCAGAAGCGCTCGTCCGGCTCCTCGTAGACCAGGGTGTCCTCGGTGCTCGCGCCGACGGTGTGCCGCCACACGCGGTAGGGGCGCCACGCCTCGTCGACAGTGATGTAGAAGAGGACGCTGCCGTCGGCCGACCACGCGCTGCCGTAGAAGGCGTCGGTCACCTCGTCGGGGAGGATCTCGCCGGTACGCAGGTCCTTGATCTTGAGGGTGAACCGCTCGTCGCCGGCGAAGTCGGTGGAGAACGCCAGGAGGTTGCCGTCCGGGCTCACGTCGAACGTGCCCAACGCGAAGAACTCCTTGCCCGCGGCGAGCTCGTTGCCGTCGAGCAGGACCTGCTCCCCGGGCTTGTCGGCGCCCATCGGCGGGTCGACCTCACCGGGCTTGACGGCGACCCGGCAGTGGATGCCGTACTGCTTTCCCTCGACGGTTCGCGTGTAGTACCAGAAGGCGCCCTTGCGGGACGGCACCGAGAGGTCGGTCTCCTGGGTGCGGCTGCGGATCTCCTGGAAGACCTTCTGCCGCAGGTCGTCCAGGTGAGCCGTCGCCCGCTCGGTCCAGGCGTTCTCCGCCTCCAGGTACGCGATGGTCGCCGGGTCCTCTTTGTCCATGAGCCAGGCGAACTCGTCGGTGACCGTGTCGCCGTGGAACGTGCGCTCGGTGGGCGACTGATGTGCGGTGGGAGGCGCTTCGTTCGTCACCCGAAACACGTTACCGGCCGATTGGTCCGCGATGAGTTTCTTACACACTCGGGCCTCAGCTATTCGAACATGTGTACGATATGCCAGAGTGGACGATCTTCAGGGGGTCTCGATCTCCGTAAGGGGGAGGCACGGCGTGACTGATTCCCTTCTCGATGCGCTCGTCGACATCTGCGGTCCCGGATTCGCGCGTCCGGCCCGCAGCGTCGACCGGATAGCCGGACGGCAGGCTGCCCATGTCGCTGTTCCGGCCACGGCGTCCGCAGTCGCCGATACGCTGCGGCTTTCCGATTCGTTCCGCGTCCGCGGCGCGGGTACGAAGATCGACTGGGGCTTCCCACCCGCCGATCTCGATCTGATCGTGGACACCGGGCGGCTCAACGGCCTCTGGGACCACAACGAGGCCACCGCCGTCGTCGCGGCCGGCACCCCGGTCGCCGCCGTCCAGGCCGCCCTCGCGCTGCGCGGCCAGCGGCTCGCCGTCGACCCGCCGTCCCGGGGCGCCACCATCGGCGGCATGCTGGCCGTCAACGAGTCCGGGCCACTGCGGCACCGCTTCGGCAGTCCCGCGGCGCAGACCGTGAGCGTCGACTACGTGACCGCCTCCGGCGCCGTCGAGTCCTCCGACGGTGAGGGCGGCCGGCCCGGCATCGCCGAGATCGACGGGGTCCTCACGTCCGCCGTTCTCCGCCTGGAGCCGCTGCCACCCGCGCGCCGCTTCGTCGGCCGGACCGTCGAGACCCCGGCGGAAGTGGACGAGCTCGTCTCCGCGGTGCTCGCCCAGGACGTCTCGCCCAGCGCCATCGAGGTCGACCTGCCCGGGGCTACCGGTGGAGTCCTCGCCCTGCTGCTCGAAGGCCACGAATCCGAGGTGGCCGGCAGCGCCGACAAGATCGCCGGAGTCTGGGGCGGCCGCTCGGTCGTGACGTCGGCGGCGCCCTCGTGGTGGGGGCAGTACCCATTCCAGGCCTCCTCCGACGTGGCGTTGCGGATCGCGGCTCAGCCTCGGCACCTGCAGGCCGTGGCGTACTCCCTCCGCGACGCCGCCGGCTCGGCCGTCGCCATCCGCGGCTCGGCCGGGGTCGGGACCGTTCATGCGGTGCTGCCCAGTTCGCTGGGGGTGGCGCGGGTGCGGGAGATCCTGGTCGCGTTGGAACAGGTGCTGCTCGCTCGGCGGGGGAAGCTGGCGGTCGTCTCGGCGCCGCCGGAGTTGGCCGTCGAGTTGCCTATGGCTGATCGGCGGGGCTTGTTCTGAGGGGTTCGGTCACGGCTCGTTTTTGGGATGTTGGAACTGCGGGGGGTCGGTCGGGCCCCTCGCAGTTTGGGCCGGTGATCGCGCCTGCCCGCGCGGTGCTTGGTCGCACGTTGCATGCGCGTGCGTGCTCGCGCGTTGCTTGCTCGTGCGTCGCGTCCTTGCGCGTTGACTGCTCGCGCGGATCGCGCGTGATCGCGCCTGCCTGTGCGGATCGCGCCTGTTGGCGTGGATCGCGGTGGCCCGTGCGGGCAGCGCTTGCTCGTGCGGATCGCGCCTGCTCGTGCGGATCGCGGTGGCCCGTGCGGATCTTGGAGGGCTGGCGGTAGCGACGGGTTTGTAGGCGATGCGGGCGTGCCTTCGGGTTCGCTGCTTGCCGTGAGGCGGCATTCAGCCTGAGCGAGGCCGACCGTGACTCATTGCTGCCGTGAGTGGCGGGCAGCAACGAGCCACGGGCCTTGCCGCACAGCGATGAGTCACAGCCGGGCAGGCGCGGACACTCGCGGATGTCAGCCGAACGAGGGAATTCTGGTCACCGTCTCGGCTGCCAGGTGGCGGCCCAGGCGGGCCACGTCGCCGACGGCGTAGGTGAGGTAGGCGAATTGGCCCACCTCGCTGACGCCCGTCAGGATCAGGTCGTCGACCAGGAGTTTACGGCGTAGCAAGGGCGCGCCGCCGCCGAGGATCGCCGGCGCGATGCCGAGGATGATCTCGTCGAGGAGGCCGTGGTCGACGAACTGGCTCACCAGGTCGCCGCCGCCGGCCAGCCAGACGTTCTTGCCCTGGGCGGCCACCAGCATCGCCTCGTGAACGCGCCGCACGTCTCCGCTGATCATGAAGACGTTGGCGTCGGGGACGGGCGGGAGGTCGCGGTGGGTGAAGACCCAGCACGGTACGTCGCCGTACATGTCGTGCCAGTTCTCCGGCTCCTCGAGCAGGTTGTCGTTCTTCAGAACCCACTCGTAGGTGGTCGCACCCATGGCGAACGCGCCGATGCCGGCGAAGAACTCGCCGAACGGGTTGGCGGTGCCCTCGTCAACCTCGAAGAGCCAGTCCAGCGAGTTGCTCTGGTCGGCGGTGAAACCGTCGATGCTGGTGGCGGTGTAGTACTGCGTCTTCGCCATGACCAACACGATGCCACGATCGTGCCGACAAATAGGGCAGATCGATCAACTGCGGGAGAGCGAGAGGGAAGCGAGAGGGAAACGTGGGGCCGGGCGTTGCCGCGCTCGGCCCCACGCCCCGATCAGATCGGCGGGGAGACGTCGTAGGTGAGGTAGGCGAACTGGCCGATCGGCCTCGCGCCGGTCAGCGTGAGACGCGACGATCTGATGCGCCGGGGCAGCACCGGCGCACCCTTGCCGAGCGTCACCGGGGCGACCCCGAGGATCACCTCGTCGAGCAGGCCCTGGTCGGCGAACTGCCCGACCAGGTCACCGCCGCCGACCAGCCAGATGTTCTTCCCCTGGGCGGCCGACACCATCTCCTGGTGGATCGGGGACACCTCACCCCGTACGAAATGAAGATTCGCCCCTGGAATGACGGGCAGGTCGCGTGAGGAGAAGACCCAGGCCGGGGTGTCGCCGTAGGGCCCGAGCCACTTCTCCGGATTGTCCAGCGCCTTCTCGTGGGCGAGGATCCACTCGTAGGTCGTGGATCCCATGGCGAACGCGCCGATGCCGGCGAAGAACTCGGCGAACGGGTTCTCCCCGCCCTCGTCGACCTCGAAGAGCCAGTCCAGCGAGTTGTGCTCGTCGGCGATGAAGCCGTCGATCGTGGTCGCGGTGTAGTACTGCGTCTTCATGCCGACGACCCTGCCACGAGGGTCCGACAAAATCAGGCGTCGTTGCGCAGCACCAGGATCGCGATGTCGTCCCGCGGCTCCTCCACCGAGAAGTTGATCGTCGTGGATCGCAGCCGGGCGGCCATCACGTCGGCCGGATAGCCGGCGAGCGGCATGGCGGCCTCCCGCAGCCGGGTGGATCCGAACAGCTCACGGCCGCGGCGGCGCTCGGTGACGCCGTCGGTGTAGAAGATCAGTGAGTCGCCCGGGTCCAGCGTGATCGCGACGTCCGGCGAGGTGATGCTCTCCAGCAGGCCGAGCGCGGTGCCGCCCTCGCCGACGAACGAGGTCTTGCCGTCGGCGCGGACCAGCACCGCCCGGTCGTGGCCGGCCAGGTGCAGGCAGACCGCGAGCGACGCGCCCTTGCGGGTCACCGAGGCCATCGCGAGGGTGCAGTACCGCCCGCCGCCGCGCTGCACGAGCGTGCGGTTGACCCGCCAGAGGATCTCGCTCATCGCCTTGCCGTCGTCGACCAGGATCCGGATCACGTCACGGACCAGGCCGGTCACGGTCGCGGCCTGCACGCCCTTGCCGGAGACGTCGCCGACCACGACGAGGTACTGGTCGTCGCCGAACGGGACGACGTCGTAGAAGTCGCCACCCACCTCGGAGCCGGTCGGGACGTACTCCGCAGCGAACCCGATGCCTTCCACGTGCGGCAGTGCGGGCGGAAGAAGAGAGGCCTGGAGCGTACGAGCGACAGTCCGCCTCTCGTCGTGGATCCGAGCGTTGTCGATCGCCAGCGCCGCCCGCCGCGCCACGTCTTCGAGCACCGCCACCTCGTCGGCGTCGTGCCGGTGCTTCGGGTGCCGGCCCACCGCGAGGGTTCCCAGCCGGGCGCCCCGGGCCACGAGCGGCACCGCGTAACCCTCGGAGGGGGTGCCGAACATGACCTGGGTGCCGAGCCGGGACGCCTCCTCCAGCCGGGCCAGGATCGACTCCGGGCCGTCCTCGGCGAGCGAGGTGTGCAGCTGCGCGAGCTGGGATTCCTCGGCATGGGTGGCGGCGGCGAGCTGCAGCCGGCCCCACGCGTCAGTGGTGTGCACGGCGCACCACTGGCCGAGCCGGGGCACCACGAGCTGCGGGATCAGCGCCATCGTGAGGTTCACGTCGAGGGACTGGGCGAGCAGCTCGCTGGCCTCGGCGAGGAAGGTGATCCAGGTCTGCCGGCGGACGTCGGCGCGGCGCAGGCGGTCGTTCTCCAGGTGCAGTGAGAAACGTTCGGCGACCATCGTGGCGAGCGACTGCGCGTAACCCACCGGGGAGGCGTCGAGCTCCAGTTCGCCGGAGTACGGCCGGTGCACGTCGAGCGGCACCCGGATGGTGTCGGCGTTGTCGCGGGGCGCCCGGCCGTACCTCGCGAGCAGCTGGCGGCCCATGCCGTCGCCGCGGTCGAGCCGGACCACTCCTCCGGCCGCGCCGGTCAGCCGGGCCAGCCGGGAGAGCAGGTCGGCGGCGAGGTCGGCGAGGCCTTCGTCGGTGTGCCGGTCGTTGCCGCTGCGCAGCAGGCCGGTCAGCGCGCCGAGGCTGGGCGTCTCGCCGTGCTGCGGCAGCCGCACCGGTGCGGCTGCGCCGTCGGAACGCTGGTCGAGGCGGAACCAGACGCCTTTGCCGTCGCCCTCGTGGACGGTGCCCCAGCGGCTCGCGAAGTGGTCGACGAGCAGCAGGCCACGGCCGCGCTCGGCCACCTCGCCGATGTCCGGGCTCTCGTTCTTGGGGCCGACCGCGAGCTGCTCGACCGGGCCGGGCGCGAAGTCGGTGACGGTGACGGTGAGGCCGGCGGCGTCGGCGGCCACCTCGATCTCCAGCTCGGTGTTGGCGTGCACCACGGCGTTGGTGGAGAGCTCGGTGGTCAGCAGCAGCGCTTCGTTCAGCAGGACGACAAGGCCGGTCTCCTCGAGCACCGAGCGGACGAGTGCACGGGCCGCCGCCGGGGTACGACGATCATTGGGCAGCCGGGTTCTGCGCACCAGGGCATCAGGCGACGCACCTGTAGGAATGGTTCCGACCTCGGCTGGCACCCATGCATCCTCTCCTGTCAGTGGGTGTATGCACAAAGTCGTCTCTCGCATTGACCCGGTCGGGCGAGAGAGGATAGGGAGCCCCGGTGGTTGAGCAGCGAGTGAGGACAGCATGACAGCGGCGAACGAAGCCAGCGTCGGCGTGCCCGACGAGACGGTTCTGCTCGGTGAGCTCGCCGACGCGTTGCGCCGGGTGCGCCGCGGCGACCTCAAGGTCCGGCTGCCCCGGCGGGACGGCACTGCCGGCGCCGTGGCGGAGGCCTTCAACGAGGTCGTCTCCCTGCAGGAACGGCAGAACCTCGACATGCGCCGGATAAGCCGGATCGTCGGCCGCGACGGCCGGCTGACCGAGCGTCTCGACGAGGAGGGCCTCGACGGCGCCTGGGCGGACAGCGTCCGCTCGGTGAACTCGCTGATCGACGACCTGGCCCGGCCGACCACGGAGATCTCCCGGGTCATCGTGGCGGTCGCCGAGGGTGACCTCTCCCAGCACATGGCGCTGGAGATGGACGGCCGGCCGCTGCGCGGTGAATTCCTCCGGATCGGCCGCACGGTGAACACGATGGTGGATCAGCTGTCGTCGTTCGCCGACGAGGTCACGCGGGTGGCCCGCGAGGTCGGCACCGAGGGTGAGCTGGGCGGCCAGGCGGACGTCCGCGGCGTCGCCGGCACCTGGAAGGACCTCACCGACTCGGTGAACACCATGGCGTCGAACCTGACGCACCAGGTGCGGTCGATCTCGCAGGTGGCGACCGCGATGGCCCGAGGCGACCTGTCCCAGAAGATCACCGTGTCGGCGCGCGGTGAGGTGGCCGAGCTGGCCGACACGATGAACGGCCTCACCGACACGCTGCGGCTCTTCGCCGAGCAGGTGACCAGGGTGGCCCGCGAGGTGGGCACCGAGGGCAAGCTGGGCGGCCAGGCCGAGGTGCCGAACGTGGCGGGCACCTGGAAGGACCTCACCGACTCGGTGAACTCGATGGCGTCGAACCTGACGAGTCAGGTCCGCAACATCGCCCAGGTCTCCACGGCGGTGGCGAAGGGCGACCTGTCGCAGAAGATCACGGTGGCCGCGCAGGGCGAGATCCTGGAGCTCAAGGACACCGTGAACACGATGGTGGATCAGCTGTCGTCGTTCGCCGACGAGGTCACGCGCGTCGCGCGCGAGGTGGGCACCGAGGGCCGGCTGGGCGGTCAGGCGCAGGTCCGCGGCGTCTCCGGCACCTGGCGCGACCTCACCGAGAACGTGAACCAGCTCGCCGCGAACCTGACGGCCCAGGTCCGCAACATCTCCCAGGTCTCGACGGCGGTGGCGAAGGGCGACCTGTCGCAGAAGATCACCGTCGACGCCCGGGGCGAGATCCTGGAGCTGAAGAACACCGTGAACACGATGGTGGATCAGCTGTCGTCGTTCGCCGACGAGGTCACGCGCGTCGCGCGCGAGGTGGGTTCGGAGGGCAAGCTGGGCGGTCAGGCCCAGGTCAAGGGCGTTTCCGGTACGTGGCGGGACCTCACCGACAACGTCAACTACATGGCGTCGAACCTGACCAGCCAGGTACGCAACATCGCCTCGGTCACCACCGCCGTGGCGAAGGGCGACCTGTCCCAGAAGATCACCGTCGACGCCCGGGGCGAGATCCTCGAGCTCAAGTCAACGGTCAACACGATGGTGGATCAGCTGTCGTCGTTCGCCGACGAGGTCACGCGTGTGGCCCGCGAGGTGGGCACCGAGGGCAAGCTCGGCGGTCAGGCGCAGGTGCGCGGTGTGGCCGGCACCTGGCGCGACCTGACCGACAACGTCAACTCGATGGCGTCCAACCTGACCAGCCAGGTCCGCAACATCGCCCAGGTGTCCACGGCGGTGGCGAAGGGCGACCTGTCGCAGAAGATCACCGTCGACGCGCAGGGCGAGATCCTGGAGCTGAAGAGCACCGTGAACATCATGGTGGATCAGCTGTCGTCGTTCGCCGACGAGGTCACGCGGGTGGCCCGCGAGGTGGGTTCGGAGGGCAAGCTCGGCGGTCAGGCGCAGGTGCGCGGTGTGGCCGGCACCTGGCGCGACCTGACCGACAACGTCAACTACATGGCCTCGAACCTCACCGGCCAGGTGCGCAACATCGCCTCGGTCACCACGGCCGTGGCGCGAGGCGATCTCGGCCAGAAGATCACCGTCGACGCCCGGGGCGAGATCCTGGAGCTGAAGAACACCGTGAACACGATGGTGGATCAGCTGTCGTCGTTCGCCGACGAGGTCACGCGCGTGGCGCGCGAGGTGGGTTCGGAGGGCAAGCTGGGCGGTCAGGCCCAGGTCAAGGGCGTTTCCGGTACGTGGCGGGACCTCACCGACAACGTGAACCAGCTCGCCTCGACGCTGACGATCCAGCTGCGCGCCATCGCCGAGGTGTCCACCGCGGTGACCCGCGGCGACCTCACCCAGAGCATCGCGGTCGAGGCACAGGGCGAGGTCGCGGAGCTCAAGGACAACATCAACCAGATGATCGTGACGCTCCGCGACACCACCAAGGCGAACGCGGAGCAGGGCTGGCTCGACTCGAACCTGGCCCGCATCGGTGGTCTGCTGCAGGGCCAGCGCGACGTCGGCGAGGTCTGCCGCATGATCATGACCGAGGTGACGCCGCTGGTCGACGCGCAACTCGGCGCCTTCTTCCTGGTGGACAACGAGGAAGCGGTGATGCGGCTGAGGCTCAATGCCGCGTACGGGTACGTCGCCCGTGATCATGAGGTGATGTTCGGTCCGGGTGAGGGCCTCGTCGGTCAGGCCGCGGTGTCGCGCCGGACCATCCGCGTCCGTGCCACCCACGACGGAATACTGACCATGCGCTCCGGGCTGCTCGCCATGCCGCCGAACGACCTCGTCGTGCTGCCCGTGCTCTTCGAGGGCGAGATGCTCGGCGTCATCGAGTTCGCGTCGGTGGCCGCCTTCTCCGGTCTGCACCTCACCTTCCTGGAGCGGCTGGTCGCCAACATCGGCATCGCGCTCAACACGATCCAGGCGAACCGGCGTACCGAGGAGCTGCTGTCCCAGTCGCAGCGCCTGGCCCGGGAGATGCAGGACCAGTCGGCCGAGCTGCAGCGCACCAACGCCGAGCTGGAAGACAAGGCGAAGCTGCTCAGCGACCAGAAGGCGAACATCGAGCTGAAGAACCGGGAGATCGAGCTGGCCCGGCTCGGCCTGGAGGAGAAGGCGCAGCAGCTGTCCCGCGCCAACACCTACAAGTCCGAGTTCCTGGCGAACATGAGCCACGAGCTGCGGACCCCGCTGAACTCACTTCTGCTGCTGGCCCGCCTGCTCGCCGACAACACCGAGCAGAACCTCAGCAGCAAGCAGATCGAGTTCGCCCGGACCATCCACAGCGCCGGTTCGGACCTGCTGTCGCTGATCGACGACATCCTCGACCTGTCGAAGATCGAGGCGGGCCGGATGGACGTCGAGCCGGACGTCGTCGACTTCGACGGCATCCGCAGCTACGTGGAGCAGGCGTTCGCACCGCAGGCCGAGGACAAGGGCCTGGAATTCCGGGTCGACGTCGCGCCCGAGCTGCCCGATTCGATCGTCACCGACCCGCAGCGTCTCCAGCAGATCCTGCGCAACCTGCTGTCGAACGCGGTGAAGTTCACCGACAGCGGCTCGGTGACGCTCAGCATCTTCCCGGCCTCGCCGGACGTCGACCTGGACATGCCGTCGCTGCTCTCCGCCCGGCAGGTGGTCGGCTTCGCGGTGACCGACACCGGCATCGGCATCTCGGACGAGAAACTCGCGATCATCTTCGAGCCGTTCCAGCAGGCCGACGGCACCACGACCCGCAAGTACGGCGGCACCGGCCTGGGCCTGTCGATCAGCCGGGAGTTCGCGGCCCTGCTCGGCGGCACGATCACGGTGGCCTCGGTGCCGAACGGCGGCTCGACGTTCACCCTCTACATGCCGGAGGCGCTGGCGCCGGACGCGATTCCGATGCCGGTGCTGCCGCCGGTTCCGGCCAAGGCGGTCTCGGTTCGCCCGGTCGCCTCGCTCGACATGCCCCTCATGGAGATGCCGCAGCTCACCTCTCGCGAGGAGGTGAAGAAGCCGGCCGTGACCCCGGCCGGTCGCCAGTTGGACGGCGCCACCGTTCTCATCATCGACGACGACGTACGAAATGTCTTCGCTCTGACCAGCGCCTTGGAGATGCACGGGCTGAACGTCCTCTACTCGGACAACGGCGTTGACGGGGTGCGGATCCTGGCCGAGCACCCGGAGGTCGACATCGTGCTGATGGACGCGATGATGCCGGATCAGGATGGGTACGAGACGACCCGGGGAATCCGGCGCAATCAGCGCTTCCGGGACCTGCCGGTAGTCTTCCTGACGGCGAAGGCGATGCCGGGCGACCGGGAGTCGGCGATCGCGGCCGGGGCTAGTGACTACATCACCAAGCCGGTCGACCTGGACGAACTGATCGAACTGATGGCCCGCTGGGTCAACGCGGAGGGAAGCACGGCATCGGAACGCAGCTGAGGACTGGCCGGAGCAGGACCGAACTACCTGTGGTGAGGTGAATACGCGTGGGTGAGCGCGCCAAAGCGCTGCTGGTCGACGACCGCCGGGACAACCTGCTGGCCTTGGAGGCGATCCTGCAAGGGTTGCCGGTGACCGCGGTCGCCGTGGAGAGCGGGGAAGCGGCCCTCAAGCAGTTGCTCACCGACGACTTCGCGGTGATCCTGCTGGACGCGCACATGCCCAACATGGACGGGTTCGAGACGGCCAGCCACATCAAGCGGCGGGAGCGGACCCGGCACGTGCCCATCCTGTTCCTGACCGCAGCCGACCGCGACGCGCAGCTGGCGCTGCGGGGTTATGCGGTCGGCGCGGTGGACTACCTCACGAAGCCGTTCGACCCGTGGGTGCTGCGCGCCAAGGTGTCCATCTTCGTGGAGCTCTGGACGAAGAATCAGCAGCTCAAGGCGCAGGCCGAGGCTTCCAGGGAGCGGGAGGCGCAGTGGCAGCGCCTGACCGAGACGATGGACGAGGCCGCCCGTGTGCTGCGGGCCGGCGGCGAGGATGCCGCCGCCGAGGTGCTCGACCTGCTGGAGAAGGCCCGCTGGGGGAGCTGAGGCGCCGGGTGTGACCTAGGTCACGCCGAACAACCTCAGGGGGCAGCCGCGCCACTACCGGGGCGTGATCGCTTGATCATGCGAGACGACCCCTTGAGTAGGAGCAACATGCGGCACGCAATGCCTCCCACTGCCTCGGACCGCCGCCGGCGCCGCCGGCTGGTTACGGGCCTCGGCGCTGCCGGTGCGGCCGGTGCGGTGACCGCGCTGGTCGCCGTTCTCGTCCCCTCGGCCTCGGCCTCCACCCTCTTCTCCGACGACTTCGAGAGCGGCGCGAGCGGCTGGTCGAAGTCGGGCGGGACCTGGGCGGTCGCGACCGACGGCTCGAAGGTCTACCAGCAGTCGAAGGCCGACAGCGAACTGGCCCGCGTCTTCGCCGGCGAGACCTCCTGGACCGACTACTCGGTGCAGGCGAAGGTCAAGCCGGTCACCATCGGCAGCGGCCTGGCCGGCATCGCGGCCCGTGCGAGCAGCGCCTCCACGATGTACCGGCTCGCCCTTACCTCGGCCGGCAAGGCCGAGCTGCAGTCGGTCAAGGGCAGCACGGTCAGCGTGCTCGGTTCGGTGGCGGTCAGCAACCTCACCACCTGGCACACGCTGCGCATCGACGCCTCGGGCAGCACCGTGACCGGCTACGTCGACGGCGCCAAGGTCGCCACCGGGACCGGCACCCTGGCCGGCACCGGGCGGATCGGCCTGGTCACCAGCTATGCGTCGGCGTCGTTCGACGACGTGGCGGTCGGCCCGGTGACTGCTGCGACGGCAACCGCCACCGCCTCCCCGAGCGTCTCGAAGACGGCTTCCCCGACCGCTTCCCCGAGCGCGTCGAAGACCGCGACCGCCAGCGCCTCCCCGAGCGCCTCCAAGACCGCGACCGCCAGCGCCTCCCCGAGCACGTCGAAGACCGCCACGGCCACGCCGACGACCACGAGCACGGGAACCAGCCCGACCGCCTCCTGGCCGACCGCGACCGGCACCAAGCCCGTGACCGCCACGATCGCCGTGTCCGGCACGCTCGACGGCGGCAACGTCCGCTACTACGGCAGCGGCGCGCTCGGCGACGACTCGCAGGACGAGGGCCAGGACCCGCTCTTCAAGCTCGCCGACGGCGCGGTGCTGAAGAACGTCATCCTCGGCGCCCCGGCCGCGGACGGCGTCCACTGCTCCGGCTCCTGCACGCTGATCAACGTGTGGTGGGAGAACGTCGGTGAGGACGCGGCCACCTTCAAGGGCGGCACCTCGGCGACCTACACCGTCGACGGCGGCGGCGCGAAGAGCGCTGACGACAAGGTCTTCCAGCACAACGGCGGCGGCACCCTGACCATCAAGAACTTCCAGGTCGCCGACTTCGGCAAGCTCTACCGCTCCTGCGGCAACTGCTCCACCCAGTACAAGCGCGCCGTCGTGGTGCAGAACGTGATCGCGACCGCCCCGGCGAAGAGCCTGGTCGGCGTGAACGCGAACTACGGCGACACCGCCACGCTGTCCAAGGTGACCATCGTCGGCGACGACGACCTGGACATCTGCGTCCGTTTCACGGGCAACAACACCGGCAAGGAGCCGACCAAGATCGGATCTGGTGCGGACGGCGTGACCTGCAAGTACGCCGAGTCGGACGTCACCTACAAGTGACGTTCCCGGTGACCGCCGGACACCCGGGTCCGGCGGTCACCGTTCGCCGATGGGCCGCCGACGGCCGCCTTTGGCAACAGTTCCACGGTTGGAGGGCGGCGCCATGAGGCTCATCGAGGACGACCTGCGCGCGGCACTGCGCGCCGAGGCGGTACGGCACCGGCCGGACCGCGACGCGATGCTCGACCGGATCACCCAGACGGCGATGCGCAACCAGTTCGCCCGGCACCGGAAGGCGTCGCCGAGGCTGCGGATCAGCGGCGCGGCTGTCGCGGTGGCCGCCGTTCTCGGGGGCGGCGGATTCGCGCAGTGGGCGCTGGCCGGCGACGGCACGCCCCCTCCGGCGCCGCCGGCGCCGAGCGTCAGCGTCTCGGTGACCCCGTCGGACGCGCCGTCGTCGCCCTCGGCCTCGGCGTCCCCCTCCGATCTCCCCAGCACCGCCACCAGCACGTCCCCGCCGGCGCGGAGACCCCGCTCCGCGCCGGCATCCCCCTCCTCGCCTCCGTCGTCCGCCCCCGGCGTGGCCCCGGCGGACACGCCACGGGACACCACGACGAGCGGCCCGCTCTGGTCGGACGGCTCGATCGACGCCTCCGGCGCGCAGGGCACCGGTGTGGTGACGGTGAAGACGACCGAGAAGCTCACCGCGCTCGACGTGACGATCCGGGTGACGCGTACCCCGGAACTGGTCTCCCGCGGCGGCAGCCAGCAGGTTCCCGGTGCGAGCGTGACCAGCACGGTCACCGAGGAGCCGGACGCGCTGCTGTACCGCTTCGTGCTCTCCTCGGGCGACGTTTTGGAGCCTGGGACATACGTCTTCTACGCGCGCTATACCTACGCCGAGGGAGGTCGGGACGCGGGCGGGGACACTTACGCCGCGACGGCCGCCACGGAGCAGGGCGAGACCGCAACCGTCACCGGCGCCTTCGGCTGAACCGAGAGCCCCGACCGCGTGCCGCGAGAGGCGGCCAGCGCACGCGCTCCTGGTTTGTGTGCGGTCACGGCCCGAGTTGAGGGCGGCTAGCGCACGCAAAGGGCGTTGCGTGTGCTCTGACAGCCCGGCGGGGGCGGCCCGCGCACGCAGAGGTGTGGCGTGTGCGGTCACCGCCCGGCGGGGGCGGTCAGCGCACGCGCGGAGGTGTGGCATGTGCGGTCACCGCCCGGTGGAGGGCGGTCAGGGCACGCAGTGGTGTGGCGTGTGCGGTCACCGCCCGGTGGAGGGCGGTCAGGGCACGCAGTGGTGTGGCGTGTGCGGTCACCGCCCGGCCCGGGGCGGCCAGGGCACGCAAAGGCGTTATGTGTGCGGTCACCGCCCGGTGGAGGGCGGTCGGCGCACGTAGAGGTGTGGCGTGTGCGCTCACCACCCGGTGGAGGGCGGCCCGCGCACGCAAATGTGTTACGTGTGCGCTCACCACCCGGCGGGGGCGGCCCGCGCACGCAAAGAGGTGTTGTGTGTGCGCTGACAGCCCGGCGAGGGCGGTCGGCGCACACAATCGGGTTGTGTGTGCGCTCGTCGGCCCTTGGATGGCGGTCAACGCACGCGACGGTGCTGCGCGTGCGTTCGGCGGCCGGCCGTCGCGACGGGCTCGGGCGTTGTGGTCCACAGCCGACGGCGCTCCCAGGAAGTCTCCAACCGCGATGTGCAAGCATCGCGGTATGGGAGGTCGCGGGTCAGGCTGTGCTGCTGATCATCAGTGCGCTGCGCAAGCCGGTGATGTCCAGCACCCGCATCAGGAAATCGCCCACGTTGGCGAGGGCGAGCACGGTCTGAGCGTGCTGCGCCTTGCGGCTCAGCACCACGAGCGTGCCCAGCCCCTGCGAGTCGCAGAAGGTGACTCCGGCCATGTCGAGGACGATGCGCGACAGCGGCTCGGCGCCCAGCAGATCGTTGACGATCGTGGACAGCTCGGTGACCGTGAGCACGTCGATCTCCCCGGCGAGCTGGATCACAACCTCGTCGGGGGCGCGCTGCACCGCGATGGACAGCTCGGGTCGCTCCACGCAGGTCAGCCTATCCTCTCTGGGGCGGTTCGGCCCGTCGGGCGTGGTCAGATCGGGCGTATCCGGGCATCGTCCGAGGACGTGAGCAACCCTCTCGAGACACTCGCCGTAGGCCGCTGACAGAATGGGAACCGCTGTGACCACGACATATCCCACCGCGGATCTTCCGTACCCGGAGGACGCCCCGGTCTCCCAGGCCCTGTTCGACCGCGCCCAGGCCATCGTGCCCGGCGGGGTCAATTCACCTGTGCGTGCGTTCCGAGCGGTCGGTGGCACGCCCCGATTCATGGTCTCGGGCAGCGGTCCGTGGATGACCGACGCGGACGGCCGGCGTTACGTCGACCTCGTCTGCTCGTGGGGTCCGCTGATCCACGGCCACGCCCACCCGGAGATCATCGAGGCGGTGCAGCGGGCCGCCGCGTCCGGGACCAGCTTCGGCACCCCGACGGCCGGTGAGGTCGACCTGGCCGAGGAGATCGTCCGGCGGACCGCCGTCGACGAGGTGCGCCTGGTCAACTCCGGCACCGAGGCGACGATGACTGCGATCCGGCTGGCCCGGGGCTTCACCGGCCGCTCCAAGATCGTGAAGTTCGCCGGCTGCTACCACGGGCACGTGGACGCGCTGCTCGCCGCGGCCGGCTCCGGCGTCGCCACGCTCGGCCTGCCCGACTCGCCGGGTGTCACCGGTGCGGCCGCCGCCGAGACGATCGTGGTGCCCTACAACGACGTGGCAGCTGTCGAGAGGGCCTTCGAGATCGACGGCGCGGACATCGCGGCGATCATCACCGAGGCCGCGCCCGGCAACATGGGCGTGATCTTCCCGAAGGACGACTTCAACGGCAAGCTCGCCGAGATCGCCCACCGGCACGGCGCCCTGCTGATCGTCGACGAGGTGATGACCGGTTTCCGGGTCTCGGCGGGCGGCTGGAACGGCCTGCACCCGGTCGACGCCGACCTGTTCACCTTCGGCAAGGTGATGGGCGGCGGGCTGCCGGCTGCGGCGTTCGGTGGCCGTCGCGAGATCATGTCGCGGCTGGCCCCGGCGGGCCCGGTCTACCAGGCCGGCACCCTGTCCGGTAACCCGCTGGCCTGCGCCGCCGGTCTGGCGTCGCTGCGGCTCGCGGACGACGCGACCTACAAGCGCCTCGACGAACTGGCCGGCACGATCGGCTCGCTCGCCTCCGCCGAGCTCGGCAAGGCCGGCGTGCCGCACCGGTTGTCCTCCGCCGGCAACATGTTCTCGATCTTCTTCACCGACGCGGAGGTCGTGGACTACGACTCCGCGAAGACCCAGGACGCCGCGGCGTTCAAGGCCTTCTTCCACACCATGTTGTCCCGGGGCGTCTACCTGCCGCCGAGCGCCTTCGAGTCGTGGTTCGTGTCGACCGCGATCGACGACGCGGCGCTGGAGCAGATCGCCTCCGCGTTGCCACACGCAGCGCGAGCAGCGGCGGGGAGCGCGAAATAAGTGAGTGAGCCGACAAAGACAACCGTGCACGTCTTCCGGCACGGCGAGGTCTTCAACCCGGGCAAGATCCTGTATGGCCGGCTGCCCGACTTCCACCTCTCCGAGCTGGGGCACCAGATGGCCAAGGCGGCGGCTCAGGCCCTGTCCGGCCGGGATGTGACGCACGTGGTCGCCAGCCCGCTGGAGCGTGCGCAGGAGACGGCCGCACCGATCTCGGCCGAGTTCAAGCTGGAGACGGCGACCGACATTCGGCTGATCGAGAGCTCGAACTACTTCGAGGGCAAGAAGGTCTCGGTCGGCGACGGCGCGTTCAGCAACCCGCGGCACTGGTGGGTGCTGCGCGACCCGATCACCCCGTCCTGGGGCGAGGCGTACCTGGTGATCGCTCAGCGGATGTTCGCGGCGGTCCAGGCGGCGCGGGTCGCGGCCGAGGGGCACGAGGCGGTCTGCGTCTCGCATCAGCTTCCGATCTGGACATTGCGCCGGTACGTCGAAGGCAAGCGTCTCTGGCACGATCCCCGCAAACGACAGTGCGGCCTGGCGAGCCTGACCTCCTTCCGTTTCGAAGGGTCCAAGGTGGTCGGCATCGACTACTCGGAGCCGGCCGCCCACCTGGTGGCCCTGTCCGCGACGGCCAAGACCGCCAAGGGGGCGTGACCATGCGTCGCCTCGGGGCCGTCACCGTCGCAGCGGTCGCCGTCGCCGGACTTCTGGCCGGCTGCGGCGGCGAGGACCGGAACTGGGCGAAGAACTGCGAGACCACGGCGAACCAGGTGATCGAGTGCGACCCGGCGAACCGGCCGACGGTCGCGGCGATCACCGGTGAGCTGCTCGACGGCGGCAGCTACGAGCTGGCCTCCGACATCGGCAAGGTCGTCGTGGTCAACTTCTGGGGATCGTGGTGCGCGCCCTGCCGGGCCGAGGCCGACGACCTGGAGAAGACGTACCAGGCGACGAAGGCGAAGAACGTCTCGTTCATCGGGGTCAACAACCGCGACGACCGCGACTCGGCGATCAACTTCGAGCGGGGCCGGGTCACCTACCCGAGCCTCTTCGACCCGGCCGCCGAGATGGCCATCAAGTTCGACCCGACCCAGGCGAGCACCCCCGGAACGCTGATCCTGGATCGCCAGGGCCGGATCGCGGTCGCCATCCGCCGGGCGACCACGCTCGGCGAACTCCAGCCCCTCGTCGAACGGGTGGCGGCAGAGGGGAACCCCTGATGGGCGACGCCTTTCAGAGCACCGCTCTCAACGGTCCCCTGCTGCTGGCGATCGGGGCCGCTCTGATCGCCGGCCTGGTCAGCATCCTGTCGCCGTGCATCCTGCCGCTGGTGCCCGGCTACCTGTCCTATGTGACCGGCCTGGCCGGCAGCGACCTCGAGTCGGCCATGGGCACGAGGCAGGAAGAGGGCATCACCAAGACCAGGACGCTCGCGCTCAAGGGCCGCGTCCTGCTCGGCAGCAGCCTCTTCGTGCTCGGGTTCGCGGTGGTCTTCACGCTGCTCATGACATTCGTCGCGAACATCGGCTACACCCTGCTGACCCATCGCGACACCCTGAACGTCGTGCTCGGCGTGCTGGTGATCATCCTCGGCCTGGGCTACCTCGGTTGGATCCCCGGCTTCCAGCGGGAGGCCCGGTTCTCCAAGCTGCCGAACGCCGGCCTGCTCGGCGCGCCGGTCTTCGGGGCGATCTTCGCGGTCTCCTGGATCCCGTGCGTCGGCCCGACCCTCGGCGCGATCACCGCGCTCGCGGCGAGCAGCGGGAGCACCGACCGGGCGGTGATCCTGGCCCTCGCCTTCAGCCTCGGCCTGGGCATCCCGTTCATCCTCTTCGGGCTCTTCTTCCGCCGGCTCCTCGGCGTCTTCCAGGCGATCCGCCGGAACAGCCGCTGGGTGACCCGGGTGGGCGGCGCGCTGCTGATCGTCATCGGTCTCGCGCTGATCACCGGGCAGTGGAACTACTTCCTCGCCTGGCTGATGACGACCCTCAACTTCGGCGGGGAGCTGTACCTGTGACCGTCGTAGAGGACCGTCCCGCCACGGCCGAGGCTCCGCCCCCGAAGCGGGTGAACCCGTTCCTGGCGCTGCTGCGCAACTCGTGGCGGCAGCTGACCAGCATGCGTACGGCCCTGGTCCTGCTCTTCCTGCTGGCCGTCGCCGCCGTGCCCGGCTCGATCTTCCCGCAGCGGTCGGTGAACCGGGAGAACGTCACCGAGTACTTCACGGCCCACCCGAAGCTCGCGCCGCAACTGGACCGGTTCTTCGCGTTCGACGTCTACTCGTCGCCCTGGTTCGCAGCGATCTACCTGCTGCTCTTCACCTCGCTCATCGGGTGCGTCCTGCCTCGGCTGCGCGATCACATCAGAGCGCTGCGCAACGTACCGCCAGAAGCTCCCAAGCGGATGGACCGCCTGCCGCAGCACGCCGCTGAGCTGGAGGGACGTCAGGCTCCGGCCGATCAGGCCGCGGCGATCGCACGGACCCTGCGCCGCCGATGGTTCCGGACGCGGGTGCGTGAGCTCCCGGACGGCTCGTGGTCCGTCTCCGCCGAGAAGGGTTACCTCAAGGAGACCGGCAACCTGCTCTTCCACATCGCCATGCTGTGCGTGCTCGTGGGTGTCGGTTTCGGTCATTGGTACGGATGGCACGGCAACCGCCTGCTCGTCGCCGGCGCCGACCAGGGCTTCTGCAACTCGCTGACGCAGTACGACGACTCGGCGCTCGGCCCGCAGGTGGACACCAGCGACCTGCCGAACTTCTGCCTGAAGCTGACCGAGTTCGAGGCGACCTATCAGAGCACCGGCCAGCCGAAGTCCTACAACGCGACGGTGGCGGTGACCGAGGACGGCGGCCCGGAGGAGACCCGATCGTTCACGGTCAACGACCCGCTGCGCCTGAGGAACGCCAATATTCACCTGCTCGGCCAGGGCTACGCGCCGGAACTGAAGTACACCGACCGCTACGGCGTCTCGCAGACCAAGGTCGTTCCGTTCCTGCCGGTCGACGGCATGCTGACGAGCGAGGGTGTCGCGCAGTTCCCGGACGTGAACATCGACCCGAAGACCAACAAGCGGGACGCGAGCCTGCAGATGGGCTTCGAGGGAGTCTTCCTGCCGACCGGCAGCACCGACGGCAGCGCCCGCTCGGAGTACCCGGATCTGCGGAACCCGGTCCTCTACCTGACCGCCTACCGCGGCGATCTGGGCCTGGACGTCGGCATCCCCGGCTCGGTGTACGCGCTGGACCGTGGACAGATCGACAGCGGTGAGCTGAAGAAGCTCGGCGGCGACCGGCCCTACGTGCTGAAGCAGGGTGAGAAGCTCGCCCTCGACGACGGCACCACACTGGAGTTCGTCGGGGTGCGCAAGTTCGCGACGCTCTCGATCCGGTACGACCCGACGCAGTTCGTGCTGCTCATCGCCGTGGTGCTCGGCTTGATCGGCCTGATGCTCTCGCTCTCGGTGCACCGGCGGCGCGTCTGGTTCCGGGTGGCACCGGCCGCGGCCGGCGACCCGGGGAGTAGCGTGATCGAAGCCGGTGGGCTGCCCCGCACCGACTATCCCGGGTTCGCTGACGAGTTCGCGTCGCTGACCCGCGGTGTTGAAGAAGTTGGGTTCAAGGAAGGGACGCCCTGATGGCGGAGCTGTCGAACCAGCTGATGGCTTTCACCGTGCTGGCCTACCTGGCCGCGATGATCTGTTACGCCGGTGAGTACGCGTTCGGCAAGCGCAGCCGGATCGGCAGGGCCGCCACCCGGCAGCTCGTGGGTGCGGGAGCGCCGGTCGAACCGGTGGTCAAGCTGCCCGCGGAGGCTCCGGCAGCCGGCCGCGGCGAGTGGGCCGGCCGGATCGCCGTCGTCCTGAATGTCATCGCCCTGGCGCTGCACCTCGCCACGACGGCCACCCGCGGCCTCGCTGCCGAGCGGATGCCCTGGGGCAACATGTACGAGTACATCCTCTCCGCGAGCCTCGTCGGCTCCGCGGTGTGGGTCGTCGTGCTGCTCCGCAAGCCGGCCCTGCGTCACCTGGGACTCTTCGTCTCGCTGATCCTGGTGGTGCTGCTCGGCGCGGCGAGCCTCGTCGCGTACACGCCGGTCGGCCCGCTGGTGCCGGCGCTGAACTCGTACTGGTTCATCGTGCACGTCTCGACGATCATCGTGTCGTCCGGCATCTTCCTGTTCGGCGCGGTCCCGGCCGCGATGTTCCTGATCAAGAACGGGTACGACGAGGGCAAGCGCAGCTTCCCGTACACCCTGGGCAAGCGGGTCGGTGACGCCGCCGGCCTGGAGCGGCTCACGTTCCGCCTGCACGCGTTCGCGTTCCCGCTCTTCACCTTCGGCGCGCTGATCGCCGGTCCGCTGTGGGCCGAGGCGTCCTGGGGCCGCTACTGGGGCTGGGACCCGAAGGAGGTCTGGGCGTTCATCTCCTGGATCGTCTACGCGGCCTACCTGCACGCGCGGGCCACACCCAGTGTGAAGCGGACCGTCGCCACCTGGATCGCGCTGCTCGGTTTCGTCACGATGCTGATGAACCTGTTCGGCGTGAACCTGTTCTTCGAGGGGCTCCACTCGTACGCGAACGCCGGGGATTGATCGTCAGCAGTCGCCGGCGGTCCAGGTGTCGTACTTGTTGACCCAGTCCAGGCAGAAACCGCCCCGGCGCATCTGTTGCCCCGGGGCGGTTCCCGTCAGCGTCCCGACGTCCTCCCGCCAGTAGCGGGCGGGTCCGCCGTCGGCCGGTTTGAGCTGGACGTTGTCGACGGTCACCCGGGGCACGTCCATCCGGACCACCGGCTGTTTCGCGTCGGCGTGCACCTCGACGTACTGCTCGATGTTCGCGGTCCGGCCGATCGGCAGCTTCTCCCGGGTCAGCAGGTTCCACTTGTTGTTCCAGAACAGCCAGGCCTGCCAGACGCCGTCCGCGTCGGTGTGCAGGTCCACCCAGACCTTGTCGCCCGGCTTGATCGGGTACTGCGGGTAGAACTGCCAGGCGTTCGTGTTCGTGTTGAAGGTGTAGACCTGCTGGCGGCCCGGGCTGGACCAGCCGGTCTCCGCCCAGCCCACCTCCAGCCAGGAGATCCGGCCGGCGCCCATGTCCCGCTTGGCCATGAACCGGCTGGCCACGAAGTCGTACGTCCGGGGCCGTACCGCGACGTCGACCACCGAGATCCGTCCGGAGACGCCACTCCACTCGCCGCTGGTCCCGGCACCCAGGTGGTGATAACCGCCCGGGGTGTTGACGGGGGCGGTCAGGAGCAGGGCGAGGAGAAGCTTCACGTTCCGGTCAACGGGAGTGCCCGATCACTAGTGACGGGACCTGCCAGCCGCCTCGCAGTGATCCGGTGCCAGACTGATGGACATGGCGCCGCGTGGATTCCCCTATGCCGATCTGCAGAGCTTCATCGCCGCCCTCGAGAAGGAGGGTGAGCTGCGAAGGATCAAGGTTCCGGTGGATCCGACGCTGGAGATCAGCGAGGTCGTCACCCGAACGGTCAGGGCCGGTGGGCCGGCACTTCTGTTCGAACGGCCGACCCGGGGCGAGATGCCTCTGGTGATCAACCTGTTCGGCACCGAGAAGCGGATGGCGATGGCTCTCGGCGTGGACCGGCTCGACGAGATCGGCGAGCGGATCGGCGCGCTGGCCAAGCCGGAGCTGCCGGTCGGCTGGTCCGGGATCCGGGAGGGCATCGGCAAGGTCCTCCAGCTGAAGTCGGTGCCGCCGAAGAAGGTGAAGACCGCGCCCTGCCAGGAGGTCGTGCTCTCCGGCGACGACGTCGACCTGAACCTGCTGCCCGGCCTTCAGGTGTGGCCCGGCGACGGCGGCGTCTTCCACAACTTCGGGCTGACCCACACCAAGCACCCGGAGACCGGCAAGCGCAACCTCGGCCTCTACCGGCTGCAGCAGCACTCGAAGAACACGCTCGGCATGCACTGGCAGATCCACAAGGACTCGACCGCCCACCACGCCGTGGCGGAGCGGCTCGGCCAGCGGCTCCCGGTCGCCATCGCGATCGGCTGCGACCCGGTGGTGACCTATTCGGCGAGCGCCCCGCTGCCCTCCGACATCGACGAATACCTGTTCGCCGGCTTCCTCAAGGGCGAGCGCATCGAGATGGTCGACTGCCTGACCGTGCCGCTGCAGGTGCCGGCCTCGGCGCAGATCGTGCTGGAGGGCTACCTGGAGCCCGGAGAGCGGCTGCCGGAGGGCCCGTTCGGCGACCACACCGGCTTCTACACCCCGGTCGAGCCGTTCCCGGTGCTGCACGTCGAGACCATGACGATGCGCAAGAAGCCGATCTACCACTCGATCGTCACGTCCAAGCCGCCGCAGGAGGACCACGGCCTCGGCAAGGCCACCGAGCGGATCTTCCAGCCGCTCCTGAAGATCCTCATCCCGGACATCGTCGACTACGACATGCCCGCCGCCGGCGTCTTCCACAACTGCCTCATCGTGTCGATCCGCAAGCGGTACCCGAAGCACGCGCAGAAGGTGATGAACGCGGTCTGGGGCGCGCACCTCATGTCGCTCACCAAATTGATCGTGGTGGTGGACGAGGACTGCGACGTGCACGACTATCGGGAGGTCGCTTTCCGCGCGTTCGGCAACGTCGACTACTCCCGCGACCTGCTGCTCACCGAGGGCCCGGTGGACCACCTGGACCACTCGTCCTACCAGCAGTTCTGGGGTGGCAAGGCGGGCGTCGACGCCACCCGTAAGCTGCCGGCCGAGGGCTACACCCGGGGCTGGCCGGAGGAGATGGTCATGTCGCCCGAGGTCGTGTCGCTCGTCGACAAGCGGTGGAAGGAATACGGGATATGACGACGTCTCTGGAGAAGCCCGGCAAGGTCAAGGCCTTCCTGCGACTCGTCATGATCGAGCACTCGGTCTTCGCGCTGCCGTTCGCCTACCTCTCGGCGCTGGTCGCCATCGACCGGGACGGGACCGGCCGGCACTGGGGTGACCTGGTGCTGATCACGATTGCGATGGTCTCCGGCCGGACCTTCGCGATGGCCGCCAACCGGATCCTGGACCGGAAGATCGACGCGCTCAACCCGCGTACCCAGAACCGCGAGCTGGTCACCGGAGCGGTCAGCGTCCGCACGGCGTGGACCGGCGCGCTGGTCTCGCTCGTCGCGCTGTTCGTGGCGGCCGGCCTGCTCAACCCGCTCTGCCTGGTGCTCTCGCCGCTCGCCGTGATCCCGTTGGTGATCTACCCGTACGCCAAGCGGTTCACGAACTTCCCGCACTACGTCCTGGCCCTGGCTCAGGCCGTCGCCCCGGTCGGCGCCTGGCTGGCGATCACCGGCACGTTCGACGGCTCGTGGCCCGCGTGGGTGCTGGGTGTGGCGGTCGGCCTGTGGATCGGCGGGTTCGACATCATCTACGCCTGCCAGGACGTGGAGGTGGACCGCAAGATCGGCGTCCACTCGACGCCGGCGCGGTTCGGGGTTAAGAAGGCACTACAAATATCGTCTTTTACACATGTTCTGGCTTTCGCGGGATTTGTCTGGTTCGGCCAGCTCGTCGGCCTCAGCTGGCTCTGGTGGATCGGCCTGGCGATCACCGGCGCCGGCCTGGTCTACCAGCACGTCGTGGTGACCGAGAACGACCTGTCCAAGGTCAACCGGGCGTTCTTCACGGCGAACGGCTTCATCGCGATCGCGCTCTTCGTCTTCGCGCTGCTCGATCTGATCCTGCTGTAACCCTCCAGGTGTCGACGAACGTCTAATCCGCGTGAGCGATAGAGAGGCCGAGTTCCGGGAGTTCGTCGGCGCGCGGATGGATTCGCTTCGCGGACTGGCGTACCTCACCTGCGGCGACTGGCAGGCCGCCGAGGACGCCGTCGCATCGGCCATGGCAAGGCTGTACGCGAAGTGGAATCGCGTCGACAACCACGACGCGTACGCCCGCACCGCCGTGGTCCGGGCCGCGATAGATGAGACCCGCCGCCCGTGGTGGCGGCGGGAGCGTCCGGGCGCCGCCATGCCCGAGCGCGCCGAGCCGGACGCCACCCAGGCCGTCCACGACCGGATGCAGACCCGGGCCGCGTTGCGGCAGCTACCGGCGCGGCAGCGCGCCGTGCTGGTGCTGCGCTTCCTCGAAGGTCTCAGCGTCGAGCAGACCGCGGTCGCGCTGAGCTGCCCCCAGGGAACCGTGAAGGTGTACACCGCGCGGGGGCTCGCGACGCTCCGCCAGATCATGGAGGCTCCGCATGCGACTCTCTGACCTGCTCGAGGAAGCCCGGGCCGACGCGCCGCCGATGCGTCTCGGTGTCGACGACCTGGTGGCCGCCGGGCGGCGCCGCCTGCGTCGCCGGAGAGCCGGATGGGCCATGGCGGCAGCGGTGGCGGTGGCCGCCGCGATCGGTGCGCCGCAGATCGCCACCCGGCCGGAGATCGCCACCCGGCCGCAGATCGTCAATCAGCCGCAGATCGTCACGTCGGCCTTTCCCGAGGAGAAGGCTGCCACCTTCTCGTTCACCCCGACGTTCCGCGGCTACCGGGTCGGCGGCTTCATCATCGAGGACCCGGCGGCGATGACCCTCGGCTGGACCTCCGCGATGATCAACCAGGGGGATCAGGAGGAGGGCATCCTCAGCGTCTACCCGCCGGGAGTGGAACGGGTGCGGCAGGAGGGCGTCACGATGACCCCGACCGACCCCGTCGACGGCCGTGAGGCGTACCTCGTCCGCGAGAAGAGCGGCGGGGAGAGCCTGGTCTGGAAGCTCGCCGACGGCGGGCAGGGCCAGGTGAGCGCGACCGCGAAGCTGTCCCGGGCCGACATGCGCCGGATCGCTGCCGCGTTCCGTCTCGGCGACGGCAAGCCGCTGCTGACCACCCTGACCGCCACCCACATCCCGGCCGGCTACCGGCTCTTCTCGGCGAGCGACACCCGGATGCGCTTCGTCACCGAGGCGAAGGCCGCGGAGATCCTCGCCAGCCCGGACCGCGAGCACGCGCCCGGCGTGATCAAGGAGATGCTCTCGATCCGGCTGGAGTCGGGAACCGACGGCGCCTTCGCGGACAGCAGTGAAGAGCCGGAGTGCTCCGCGGGCGGGCCGATCTGCACCAAGGGCGTGCTGGACGGCCGCTGGACGGTGGTCGTCACCGGGGTCGGCATCGAGTTGGCCGAGGTGAAGAAGGTCTTCGAGTCGGTGGAGGTAGCCGATCCGGAGAAGCCGTCGGCCTGGACCCCGGTGGACGAGGCGTACCCCACGTTCGTCCTGCCCGAGCTCAACTGACGGCACACTGGAAGGCATGCGCGAACCATGGCTCGTCGGTGTCTCCGGCGCCTCCGGCACCCCGTACGCGAAGGCGGTGATCACCGGACTGCTGGACGCCGGCGAGGCCGTCGATCTCGTGATCTCCCGGGCGGCCCGTCTCACCCTGCTGGACGAGACCGGTGCGACCGTCCGGGACGCGCACTGGAAGGACGACGTCTCGGCCTGGCTGGACCGGGACCTGGGCGACCTGGCCTACTGGCCGGCCGGTGACCTTGCCGCGGGGCCGAGCAGTGGCTCGTACCCGGTCCGCGGCATGGCGGTGGTTCCGGCGAGCACGGCGGCATGCGCCGGGATCGCCATCGGGCTGTCGAAGGATCTATTGCAGCGCGCTGCTGAGGTCAACCTCAAGGAACGGCGACGCACCGTTGTCGTACCCAGGGAGACACCGGTTACGCGGAGTCACCTGGAACACCTGATCGCGCTCCACGATGCCGGTGCGGTGGTCCTGCCGGCGAGCCCCGGTTTCTACGGGTCCGGGGCAGGCGCCACCGCACAACAATTGATCGACTTCGTGGCCGGAAAGGTGCTGGACGCACTGGGCGTACCGCACACGCTATTCCGCAGATGGACCGGCGAGTTGGGCGAGGGACGCGCCTAGCGCAAACCGTTGGGCGGGCCGTAACCCGCTCCCGGGTTGGCAGGCCCGTTGTTTCGCGGCTTGTTGGCGGCGTCGTCCTCGCGCATTTCCTCGATTACGCCGTCGCCTTCCAGCAGCGCCCTGACTTCGGACTCGCGGAATCGGCGGTGTCCACCCGGAGTACGGATGCTGCCGATGCGCCCGGCTGCTGCCCAGCGCGTAACGGTCTTGGGGTCGACGCGGAAGAGCGCGGCCACCTCGCCCGGCGTCAGCAGACGATCTCCAGTGTCCACAACCCCCTCCTCGTGTGTTATCTGGAGCGGCCGGTTGGTCACGGAGAGTGTCGGCTTGCTCGATCGGGACGTAAAGCCATTAGAGCACCGCCCCCGAACCAAGTCCGTGAAATGCGGAAAAAGCCCCGATTGCGACAACGGTCATTATCCTGCTGCCCATTCGTCGCTACCGGGCGTGAAGGGGAGAGCGCCACCCGATTAGGGTTTCAGGCATGGACTCCATCGACCTCCGGCTGATCGACCTGCTACGAGAGAACGCTCGCTCGTCGTACGCCGAACTCGCTCGCAAGGTCGGGCTCTCGGCACCCGCCGTCCACGAGCGGGTGGGCAAGCTCGAGACCGCCGGAACCATCCGCGGCTACCGGGCCGACATCGACCACGAGGCGATCGGCCTCGGCGTCACCGCGCTGATCGGCATCATCGAGGACTCGGGCGCCGACACCGACGACGTGCTCGCCGCGGTGCGCGCCATGCCCGAGGTGGAGAGCTGCTACTTCATGGCCGGCGTCGAGTCCTATCAGCTCACCGTGCGGGTCGGCACGATCGCCGAGCTAGAGCAGCTGATAGTCCGGATCAACCGCACTCCCGGCGTCGCTTCCACCCGTACCGCGATCGCGCTCTCGACGAAGTGGGAGAACCGCCCGCAGCCGGGTCTGGGCTGAGCTACGGTTGTTTCGCAAGACCGGGGTAATCCACCACGAATCCCTGGTCGTCGATGCTCAGATCAGCGCTGAAGGTCTCACTGGCGAACCTCACCAGGTTGTCGCCGAGCGTCGTGTAGATCTGATCCGCCTGCACCACCTCGAGGCTCGGCACGAGCACCCACGCGACGCTGATCCGGTGGGCGACGCCGATCTCCGCGGTCAGCAGGCCGAGCCGCCGCACCGGCAGCGTGTTCGTCAGCGGCGAGCAGCCCAGATCCACGTCGAACGCGCCGTAAAGCAGATCCGGGTCCTCGCTGCCCGGCAGCCCCGCGCGAGCGTGCCCCGCAGCCACCAGCGCCGCGTCCAGGTCACCCTGCTCCGAGGCGGTGATCCGCCAGCGCCCCGCAGCCAGTTCCAGCCGCACCTGACGGGCCCAGCCGGCGCCTTCCGTCCGCACGTCAGCGCGGGCCGTCATCCAGTCCTGATCGGTCTGCAGCTCGTAGTGGCAGGCATAGGGCACCGGTGCGGCCGCCAAGGCGGTTCCGTGGGCGTAGAGGCCACTGCGGTCGGCCAGCAGGGCATGCTCGGCGCCGGGCACGTCACGGCGCTCCCAGAACAGGGCGGTCGGCAGCGGCATGCCGGTAACGTACCCGGTCCGGGCCTTTGAAAGCCTTTGGATGTACGGGCTACGCAGAAGCCGGCAAGGCTACACCGCGGCCAGGTGCCTGGCCGGGGCCGCAGGGCGGGCATCCGGCGTGAGGAGAAACGCGAGGCCCCGCACGCGGGTCGCGTGCGGGGCCTTACGTCACGTGGTCCAAGCCGTGTTGCGGCTTACTCCACTCGACTCAGTAGCGGAGTCGGGCGGGACTCAGTAGCTGCGAGCCGGGCGGGAAGACCCGAAACGACCCGACGGGCCCTCGCGGCGGTCGGTACGGCCACTGTCCCGGCCACCGTCACGGCGCTGGCCGGCCGGACGGTCGCCGAAGTGACGGTCCCGGTCGCCGAACGAGCGCTGCGGCCGGTCACCGAACTGGCTGCGCTCGCCCGCGGGGCGGTCGCCGAACGAGCGCTGCGGGCGGTCGCCGTACTGGCTGCGCTCGCCCGCCGGGCGGTCACCGAACGAGCGCTGCGGCCGGTCGCCGTACTGGCTGCGCTCGCCCGCCGGGCGGTCACCGAACGAACGCTGCGGCCGGTCACCGAACTGGCCACGGTCGCCGGCCGGGCGGTCACCGAAGCTGCGGTCCCGGTCACCGAACGGACGACGCGGGCGGTCACCGAAGCTGCGGTCACGGTCGTTGCGGTCGCCGTAGGAACGCTGCGGGCGGTCGCCGTAGCCACCACTGCGCGGCCGGTCGCCGAACCGGCGCGGACGGTCCCCGCGCTCACGACGCGGCTCCGGCTCTTCCACGACCGGGACGCCACTCGGCTCACGAGCGCCGGTGACCTCGGCCAGCTTCTCGTCGCCCAGCCGGACCCGGAACTCGCCCGGCGTGACGCCGGCCTTGGACATCATGGCCTGGGTGGTGCGGCGCTGCTTCGGCAGAACCAGCGTGACGACCGCGCCGGACTCGCCGGCCCGGGCGGTGCGACCGGCCCGGTGCAGGTAGTCCTTCGGGTCCTTCGGCGGGTCCACGTGCACGACCAGCGAGATGCCGTCGACGTGGATACCACGGGCCGCCACGTCCGTCGCGACCAGGACGTTCGTCCGGCCTTCCTTGAACTCGGCGAGCGTGCGGGTACGGACCCGCTGAGTCTTGCCGCCGTGCAGAGCGCCGGCACGGACGCCGACCGCGTGAAGCTGCTCGACCAGACGGTCGACGCCCATCTGCGTACGGGCGAAGACGATGGTCTTGCCCTCCCGGTTGGCGATCCACGAGGTGATCGGGAACTTCTCCGCCGGCGGGATCAGCAGCAGGTGGTGTTCCATCGTGGACACGCTCGCCTCGGCGGGCGCGGTCGAGTGGGTCACCGGGTCGTTCATGAACCGCTTGACCAGCGTGTCGACGTCACCGTCCAGAGTGGCCGAGAACAGCAGCCGCTGCGCGGTGGCCGGAGTCTTCGACAGCAGATCGGTGACCTCGGGCAGGAAGCCCATGTCGGCCATCTGGTCGGCCTCGTCCAGCACGGTGATCTCGACGTCGTCGAGGCGGCAGGCGCCCCGCTCGATCAGGTCGCCGAGCCGGCCCGGCGTGGCGACGATCACTTCGACGCCACGACGCAGCGCGTCCATCTGACGGTCGTACGGCACGCCGCCGACAGCCGTCTTCAAGAACACGCCGACCGAGCGGCCGATCGGCATGAGCGAGTCGGCGACCTGCATCGCCAGCTCGCGGGTCGGCACCAGGATCAGGGCCTTCGGGTAGTGCGGGCGCGCCTTGCCGCTCTTCGCGGTCCGGGCCAGCACGGGCAGGCCGAAGGCGAGCGTCTTGCCGGAGCCGGTCTGGCCACGGCCGAGCACGTCACGGCCGGCGAGCGCGTCCGGAACGGTGGCGGCCTGGATCTCGAACGGCGTGTTGATGCCCTCACGGCTCAGCACGCGGACGATCTCGGAGGGCAGGCCCAGGTCGGAGAAGCTGCGAACCGGCGCGGTCTCGGTCGCGGTGTCTTCCTCCGTGGTGGTCTCCGTCTCCGTCTCCTCGACGGCGGTGGCGGCCACGGTGGTGTCTTCGGTGCTTGCGGGGGTTTCGAGTACGGACGGGAACGTGCTGGGATCAGCGAAAGTGGTCAAGAGAACCTCTCTACGGGGGCGCATGCTCGCGAATGGCCCGCCGCGGTCTCCAAGAACCGCTCGCTGTAATGCCCGCAAGAACGCCCGTGGCGCGCACCGGGTGGGCACGCCGCGTGAATATCTGTCATTAGTGTACGGGTCAACGTTTGTCCCACCGACCGCATTCCCGGCGTGTAGTGGGGAGGCTCACCCGGAGCACAACCCTGCCAGCTTAGGTCATGACCGAGGCTGACCGCACATTTCGCCCCGCGCACTGCCGTCCATCCGACAGCTGTGACCAGGGCTGCGACCCGCCCGGCCGGTCCTGAACCGGCCGAATCGCACCCCGATTCGAGCCACCCGGCCGACCCCGACCGGCTTAGCTGGACAACCCGTTGAGCATGTCGGTCAAGGCGTCACCGGCAGTGAGCACGAAGATCAAGCTGATCGTGACGAGCAGGCCCAGCACGGCGAGCATCGCGATGACCACCTTGAAGTTGCTGCGGCGCTGGTCGACCGACGCGTCCTGCCACCCCTGAGCCAGGATGTGCCCGGTCAGCGAGCCGGAGTTCTCCGCCGCGTCCATGCTGACCGGCATGGTCATGTCACTGGCCGAGTAGCTGTCCCCGATCGACGGGTACCCGCCCGTGCTGTAGACCGTCCCCGCGCCGTCCGCCCGCTGCTGCGGCACGCCGTTCGGCACGGGAGTGGTGGGCGGCTGTGCGCCGTACGACATCCCGGTCTGCACCGGCTGGGTCATGTCGCTGGAAACCGGCTGCGTCATGTCGATGTTCTCCGGTGCTGACGGGAATCCCGGGTGGCTCTTCCGTGCAGGCGAACCGTAGGTGCCAGCCCCCTGCCCGCCGGGAACGGACCTGCCGGAAGATACCGAATCCTGTCCACCCGCCCCCGCGCCATAGGTAGCCGGCTTGCCATAGGTACCACCCTGCGGCGTGCCGTAAGCCGTCGATGGTCGCTCAACAGGCTTGCCATAGGTAGCCGGCGGCAGACCACCGGCCGACGCCGCAGGCGGAACCGTGTACGACGGCAGACCGTTCCCGATCACCGGCGGCGGCGGAACCACGGGCGGAATCGGCCCGGGCCCAGGCGGAACCGGACTGGGCCCGGGTCCAGGCGGCACGGGGTTTGGCCCAGGCCCCGGAGGCACAGGGCTGGGCCCAGGTCCGGGTGGAACGGGGGCAGGGCCAGGTCCCGGAGGCACAGGGTTAGGCCCGGGACCAGGCGGAACAGGCGGCACCGGCCCAGGCCCCGGCGGCGTCGGAGTGGGCGGCACAGGTCCAGGTCCGGGCGGTACGGGGCTCGGTCCAGGTCCGGGCGGGACCGGGCTAGGTCCAGGTCCGGGCGGGATCGGATTCGGACCGGGTCCGGGCGGCACAGGGCTCGGCGCAGGACCGGGCGGTAGCGGCGAAGGCGCAGGCTCCGGCTCAGGCGTCGGGAACGGTCCGGGCGGCTCTGGGAACGGCACAGGCGGCGGCGTGACCGGTTCTGGACGGATCGGCCCGGGCTCCGGCTCGGCCGGCTTGGGCTCGGCGGGTTTCGGCCGCCCAGGGATCGGCTGAGGCCTGGCAGGGTCAGGTTCCGCAGGCTCGGGCGCGGACGGTTCCGGCTTGGCAGGCTCAGGTTGTGCCGGCTCGGGCTCGGCCGGTTCGGGCTTGGAGGGCTTGGAAGGCTCGGGCCGTGCCGGCTCAGGTTCGGACGGTTCCGGCTTGGAAGGCTTGGGCTGCGCCGGCTCAGGCTTGGCAGGCTCAGGCTGCGCCGACTCGGACCGTTCCGGCGCGGTGAGCTCAGGCTGCGCCGACTCGGACCGTTCCGGCGCGGTGAGCTCAGGCTGCGCCGACTCGGACCGTTCCGGCGCGGTGAGCTCGGGCTGCGCCGGCTCGGACCGTTCCGGCGCGGTGAGCTCGGGCTGCGCCGGCTCGGACCGTTCCGGCGCGGTGAGCTCGGGCTGCGCCGGCTCGGACGGTTCCGGCGTGGAGAGCTCGGGTTGTGCGGGCTCAGGCCTGGACATCTCCTGCTTGGGAGGCTCAGGATCTGACGGTCCCGGCTTCGACGGGTCCTCGGAACGCGGCTCGGACTGATTCGACGGCGTGGACTCGCCGGCGTCGGTCGGGTTGGCCGCCGCCGAACTCGCGCCGCCCCCGTAGACGGTGGGCGCGCCGGCGGAGATGACCTGGTCACTTCCGGGACGGATCGCGCCGGGGACGGAAACGCGTGCGGCTCCAGCCGAGGGGACCGCCGAGATCGGCCGAGCCGAACCGCTCGAAGACGGAACACCGGAAACCGGCGCCGAACCACTGAACGGCGGGCTCGACACGGACGCTGAGCCGCTCGAGGCCGCTACTGCGGAAGAGGCCGATGCGGGCTTGGCCCACAGGGCGCCCGGCTCGGGAGGTGGAGGCGGCGTGAAACCGTCGGCATCGGCTGCCTGCGGCCGCGCGGCGGACGGAGTGTCGGTCTCGCCGTCCCGGGTCGCCTGCTGCTCGTCCATTGGTCCTCCCGACCACCGCTGCCGACGGTTCGGACGTCGGGCGCTGACCTTAACCGTGCCACATCAGCCGGTGTGAACACACCCGGCATCGGACTCACTCGCCGGACTACGGCCGCCCGATGGGTGAGTGGCCGTTTCGGGCGAAATCTCGCCGGCCTTATCGCCCCAAGCCGGACTATTCGGCCGAGGACGAAGTGGACTCCGAAGGCGAAACCGACTCAGCGGACGCGCTCGACGAACTCTCGCCGGCGCTGCTCGAAGCGGCGTCGCTGGCGGCGGCGTTACTGGAGGCGACCTGGCTCGGCGAGGAGGTCGTCTTCTCCGGGGTCGGCTGCGTCTGCGGCTGCGTAGCCGAGGTCTCCGGGTCGGGCGACTTGGACGTCGACGGTGTCGTGGACGGCGAGCTCGACGGAGTCTTCGACGGTGTCGTGGAGGGCGAGCTGGAAGGCGTCTTCGACGGTGTCGTGGAGGGCGAGCTGGAAGGCGTCTTCGACGGAGTCGTGGACGGCGAGCTCGAAGGCGTCTTCGACGGGGTCGAAGAGGGAGAAGACGGCGGAGAGGACGACGGCGACGAGGGCGACGACGGCGGTGACGTCGGCGAAGCCGGTGTGGTCGGCGAGGTGGTGCCCGGCTCGTCCGGGTCGGGCGCGCCGAGGTCGGGCGCCTCGGTGTCGCCCTCGATCGAGCCGTAGACGCGGGTCGCCGCGAACAGCCGGCTCCACCGGACCGGGGTGAGCCGCACGTTGAGACCGGTCCGCGGGGCCTCGACCATCATGCCCTCGCCCGCGTACATCGCGACGTGGTGAATGCCGGTCCAGCTGTTCGACGAGCTGAAGAAGAGCAGGTCACCGGGGAGCAGCGAGTAGCGGGAGACCGCACGGTCGCGCGTCTGGTAGTACTGATCGCGGGACACGCGGACCAGCGGGTAGCCGACACCGCGATATGCCGCGTACATCAATCCGGAGCAGTCGAACTGATCCGGGCCTTCTTCCGACCAGACGTACGGGTCACCGCGCTGTGCCAGCGCGTACTCCAAGGCCTGGATGGCTCGCGCGTCGGCGCTGCGGCCGGCCTCGGACCCGGCGAGGTATTCGTTGCCGAGCGCCTGGTCCGCCGCGTTCTGTGTGGTCTCGGCGGCACTCAGCTCGGCGGCGTTGTCCAGCTCGAGCTTCTGCTGGGCCTTCTGCTTCTGACTGAGCTGGCCGCTCAGTTTCGTCCACTGCTCGGCCAGGTCGGCGAACTTGGTGTTGGACGTGGTCTGCTCGTCGAGCGCCAGCTGGGCGGTCGTCTCGGCCGTCTCCAGCCGGCGGGCGGCCGCCTGGTCGGCGGTGGCGTCGCCGCGCTGCAGACGAGCGAGGGACTCGAGGTCGAGCAGGCCGGAGCCGGTGGCGCCGGGCGGAAGAGCCGCAGCCTCGCGCATCGCGGCGTCGGCGGCCTCGACCGCGGCGTTCTGCGCGTTGCGAAGTGCCTCCTGCGCGTCGATCACCTTCTGCGCGGCGGTGGTCACCTGCGCCTTCACGATGTCGCGGTCCTGACCGACTCTGATCAGCTCGTCACCGAGGGCGGCGACCTCGGCGCGGCCCGCCTCGATCTTCTGGACGATCGGGCTCGTCGCGATGCCGGTGACCGAGGTGACCGGCGTGACCGTGGTCGTGGTGGCCGGCGACGGCGTGCCGGGCAGGACGAGCGAGCCGGTCTGCGTCGGGCGGGATCCGGTGTCCGGGATCGAGACCGGGACGGCAGGGTCGGTCGGGGCTGCCATCGCGGGGATCGGCTGGAAGAGCGTGGCGATCGCGGCGAGAACGGCGGCCGGGTAGACGAACGGGCGCAGGCGTCCGAACGGGCTCAGGCGTGACGGAGCGATGCGTGAGCGAATCGCCGATCCGTACCGCAATGCCTTGGACATGAGCTCCCCGTCCGCGCTGTCGGAGACCGCGCTAGTCGTTCCTTAAGGTTCATACCCCAGGCCGCGGACCGGTGTCGATCGAAAGAAGATGAAAACACGCTGAGAAAATTTCGGCTTCCAGATGGCTTCAAGATCACCGCGGGTGCCGGAGGTAACCGCCGCGCACGTCGGATGCCTTCTGTCGGACCCGGCACGTACCCTCGACCACGAGGTGACGGAAAGGGGTGGTCCATGGACTCGGGGCTGAAACGGGAGCTCGAGGCGAAGGTCTACGCCGGCGAGCGGCTGACCCGTGCGGAGGGCATCGCGCTTCTGGAGTCGGACGACCTCGCCTGGCTCGGGCGGCTGGCGCATCACAGGCGTTCCGAGCTGCACGGTGAGCGCGTGTTGTTCCGGGTCGGCGGTGAGCACGGCGACGAGGGCCAGCCCGTCTCCTACGGCGACCCCGGCGAGCCGCACCGTTTCGTCGACGACGTGCTCGCCCTGCGTGAGCGACAGGACCGGACCGGTGGCGTCGTGGCCGTCGTCCCACAGCCGCACGAGTCGGTGATGCCGGCCCAGACGCTGCAGGCGTTCGCCGTCGCCCGCCTCCTGCTGGACAACGTGCCGCACCTGCAGAGCCGCGGCGCCTCGGTCGGTCAGTCGGTCGCGCAGCTGTCGCTCAATTTCGGCGCCGACGACCTCGGTGTTGCGGATCCTGAGGAAAAGGACGATCTGCTCCACCTGATCTGGGATGCCGGTTTCCGGCCGATCGAGCGCGACGCCGACTTCGCGATCGTCGAGGAGCACGCCGAGGCCGTCCCCTTCGCCGAGCGCCGCAGCGAGCCGCAGCGGGTCTGGGCCTGACAGCCATGACCGTGCGAGGAGCCGCAGCCGAGCCGAGCGCGGCAGTCGTGAGAGGAGCCGCAGCCGTGGCCGGGGCGGAGGACGCCGCCGTGGCCGGGCCGAGGGCGCTGGTGGGGCGATGACGCAGCAGAAGAGTGGGCGTGGGCTGCGGCGGGACGCTGACGGGCGTCTGGCGACGGTCAGTGACCTGCTGGGTGCGGCGTTCGCCGGGCTCGCGGTCGGGCTCGTCGTGCTGCTGATCTTCGAGGCGATCATGGCGCTGGCCGGGCTCGGGGAGTTCGGATCGTCGAACGGCTGGCTCGTCCTGATCCTGCCGGTCTGGCTCTTCGTCGAGGAGTTCCGTGCCGAGGGCTTCGGCGCGCATCGGGTCGTGGTGGCCGCGCTCGGCGGTGGATTCGGTGTCGCGCTAGGGATGACGCTGGCCGGTCTGGTCTCCGGGGTGGCGCCGGCCCTGGTGAGCGGGACGGTCGGAGCGGCCACCGGTACGGTCGTGTACTGCCTGGTCTGGTTCTACGGCCTCCGCTGGCTCGACCACCGGTCGAGCTGAGGAGAGCTGAGGGAGTGAAGAGATGAGTCCCGCCGTCAAATACACGCTCGGCCGGCTCGGCCTGTTCGTGGGTTCCTTCGTCGTGTTGCTGCCCGTTCCGCTGAACATCCTGGTCAAGGCGATGGTCGCGTTCGTCGCGTCGGCCGCGCTCTCGTTCCTGCTGCTGCGCAAGTGGCGCGACGAGATGGCCGAGCAGCTCGGGTCGATCGCCGCGAAGCGGACCGCGGAGAAGGACCGCCTGCGTTCGGCCCTCGCCGGCGACGAGGAGGCAGCGGCCGTGGGCGACCGCGTCGCCGCAGCCGATGGGGCACACGACCGGCTCGCCGATGATCGGGCGGCCGATGGTCTGGCGGCCGGTGGTCGGGACGCCGGCGACTGGGTGACGAGCGAGAGGGTCGTCGGCGAGCAGGCGACCCTCGAGGGCGTCGCGAGCGAGGAAGCGGCCATCAAGCGAGCCAGCGAGACGCGCTCCTAGCAAAGAGCGGGGGCGCGCTCACCGCGATGAGTGGGGCGCGCTCACCGCGATCAGCGGGATCCGCTCACCGCGATGAGTGGGACGCGCTCACCGCGATCAGCGGGATCCGCTCACCGCGATGAGTGGGACGCGCTCACCGCGATCAGCGGGATCCGCTCACCGCGATGAGTGGGGCGCGCTCCTAGCAAAGCAGGGCATCGCCGCTGATATCGCCCACCGGCGGCGGGTCTTTGCTGTGGGTGAGTTAGCGTTTCAAGGACCGCGCCTCAGCGAAGCCGGTGCGAAACCGGCGCTGTCCCGCAACTGTGATCCCTCCAGCATGCAGCAGTGGAGGTCTAGCCAGGTCGCCTGAACGCCGGTCGCGACTCAGCGCTCTCGGGGAGGGGCGCCTCGCAGGCGGCGGCCGAGATGCCCCTGTCGGCGAAGCACCACAGCCCGGCCGACAGGAGGTTCACGAAATGCAACGACGACGTCTGCTCACCACCGCGATAGCCGCGACGGCCCTGGTTCTCGCGGGTTGCGGTGGTCAGGAGAACGACGAGCCGGCGGCGCAGGCGTCCAGCGCCGCCGCGAACTACCCGGTCACGGTCGGCAGCGTCACGCTCGAAGCCCGGCCCGAGAAGATCGTCAGCCTGAGCCCGACCGCCACCGAGATGCTGTTCGCGATCGGGGCGGGCGGGCAGGTGACGGCGGTGGACGACCAGTCGAACTACCCGGCCGAGGCGCCGAAGTCCGACCTTTCGGGGTTCAAGCCGAACGCCGAGGCGATCGCCGCGAAGGACCCGGATCTCGTGGTGCTCTCGAACGACACCGAGAACATCGTGGCCCAGCTCGGGAAGCTGGCGATCCCGACGTTCGTGGCGCCGGCCGCCGCCACCCTGGACGACACGTACGAGCAGATCGGCGAACTGGGCACGCTCACCGGCCACCGCGCCGAGGCGGAGAAGGTCAGTGCCGACATGGCCGCGAAGATCGACGAGATCGTCGGGAGTGTGCCGGCGCGGACCACGCCGCTGAGCTACTTCTACGAGCTCGGCCCGGATCTCTACTCGGCCACTTCGAAGACCTTCGTCGGCTCGGTCTTCACCCGGTTCGGCATGACGAACGTGGCGGACCCGGCCGATGCGAGCGGTGCCTTCGGCGGCTATCCGCAGCTGTCCCAGGAGGCGGTGGTCCAGGCGAATCCGGACATGGTCTTCCTGGCCGACAGCAAGTGCTGCCAGCAGTCCGCGGAGACGGTGAAGGCGCGTAAGGGCTGGTCGGCGGTGACGGCCGTGGAGAAGGGCCAGATCTACGCGCTCGACGACGACATCGCGTCCCGGTGGGGCCCGAGGACCGTCGACCTGGTCCAGGCCGTCGCCGACGCCCTGAACAAGATCCCCGCGTGACCGAAGCCGCGGCCCCGAAGAAAGCTGCGCCGAAGAAAGCAGTCCCGGAGAAGGCAGCCCCGGAGAAGGCAGCCCCGGAGAAGGCAGTCCCGGAGAAAGCAGCCCCCGAGAAGGCGGTCGCCCAGAAGGCGCAGCGGGCACATCGCGCTGGTCTGCGCCCGGCCTGGCTCGCCGCGGGCGTGCTCGCGGTGCTGGTGGCGGTTCTGGCCGGCCTAGCCTTCGGCTCGGCCAGCCTGCCTCCGGGCGGGGTCGCGGTGGAGATGCTCAATCTCATTCCGGGCGTACGACTGGACAGCGGCCTCTCCGAACGAGAGATCGCGATCCTGACTCAGCTCCGGCTGCCCCGCGTCGTGCTGGGCCTGCTGGTCGGCGCGATGCTGGCGCTGGCCGGCGCCGCGTACCAGGGCGCTTTCCGCAACCCGCTGGCCGACCCGCACCTGCTCGGTGTGGCGGCCGGTGCGGGCCTCGGCGTCACGGCCGTCATCGTGCTGAGCGCGACCAGCACCACCGAGTTGCCGGTGACCGTGCCGATGGCTGCCTTCGCCGGAGCGGTGCTGGCCGTCGCGCTCACCTGGCTGCTGGGCGGGGCCGGGAGCCGGGACCGATCGCCGACCGCGCTGATCCTGGCGGGAGTGGCGGTGTCGGCGTTCCTCTCGGCGGCGCAGACGTTCCTGCTGCAGCGGCACGTCGAATCGCTGCAAGAGGTCTATTCGTGGCTGCTCGGCCGGCTGTCCACAGCGGGCTGGCACGACGTACAGATGATCCTGCCCTATGTCCTCGTGACCGCGGCGATCGTCCTGACGCAGCGGCGCGAGCTCGACGTCCTGACCGTCGGCGACGCGGAGGCGGCGAGCCTGGGCCTGCACCCGCAGCGCAGCCGCTATCTGCTGATCATCGCGGCCTCGCTGGGCACCGCCGCGGCGGTCTCGGTCTCCGGGATCATCGGCTTCGTCGGGATCATCGTGCCGCACACGATCCGGCTGCTGACCGGGCCGAGTTACCGCTCGCTGCTGCCGCTCTCGATCCTCTTCGGCGCGGCGTTCCTGACCCTGACCGATCTGCTGGCCCGGACCGTCGCGGGCGACGCGGAGATCCCGATCGGGGTCGTGACCGCGTTCCTGGGCGCGCCCTTCTTCGTCCTGGTGATGAGGACGAGCAAGGTGATGCCTACATGACCGAGATATCCGATATCGAGGTCGAGGGTCTCACGGTACGACTCGACGGCAATCTGATCGTCGACGGCATCGACCTCACCGTGCGATCCGGCGAGTGGGTCACGATCATCGGGCCGAACGGCGCCGGCAAGTCGACAGCGCTGCGGGCGATCGGCGGGCTGCTGCCGCACGAAGGAGAGATCCGCTGGCAGGGGCGGGCCATCACCAGCATGAACCGGCGGGACCGGGCCAAGGCGATCGCGACCGTCGTGCAGTCGCCGGTCGTCCCGCCCGCCATGGGGGTGTTCGACTACGTGCTGCTGGGGCGTACGCCGTACATCCCGCCCCTGGGTCGTGAATCGGCATCGGACCTGGCAGTGGTCGACGAGGTGCTGGCCGCGCTCGATCTGGAGCCGTTCGCCGGGCGCCGCCTCGACACCCTCTCCGGTGGCGAGAAGCAGCGGGTCTTCCTGGCACGCGCGCTCGCCCAGGGCGCCGGGATCCTGCTGCTGGACGAGCCGACCAGCGCGCTCGACATCGGCCACCAGCAGGAGGTGCTGGAGCTGGTGGATCGGCTGCGGAGCGAGCGGGGGCTCACCGTGCTGGCCACGATGCACGATCTGTCGACGGCCGGCGAGTACGCGGACCGCATGATCCTGCTGGCCGGCGGTCGCGTGGTGGCGGCCGGAACCCCCGCCGACGTGCTGACCGAGGAGAACCTGGCCGAGCACTACCGCGTGCGGGTCCGGGTCATCCAGGGCGAGCACGGCCCGCTGGTGGTGGCAACCAGATCGCAACCGAACGGCACTCAAAAATCACTCAACCTACCGATGAGTCCGTTATGACGGACACGATGGTGCTGGAACTGGCCCTCCAGGCGATGACCATCTCGGCGAAGCTGGCGGCTCCGGTGCTGCTGACCGCGCTCGGCGTCGGCTTCGTGATCTCCCTCTTCCAGTCGGTGACCCAGATCCAGGAGGCGACGCTCTCCTTCGTGCCGAAGGCCATCGCCATCGGGGTGGTGCTCCTGCTCACCGGCAACTGGATGCTTCGCGAGATGCTGACATTCACCACCCAGTTGTACGAGAAGATCCCGCAGTTGCTGGGCTGACCGGGAACGGTCAGGACGCGAGGATCGCGAACCGGCCGCCCTGCGGATCCTCCAGCAGCGCGACCCGGCCGACCGCGATCGTCGTGGGCGGGTGCACGACGCGGGCGCCCAGCCGGTACGCGTGCTCGGCCGCCGCGTCGCAGTCGCCCACCGCGAAGTAGACCAGCCAGTGCGGCAGCAGGTCGTCCGGCCAGCCGTTACCGGCCATCAGCTGAATGCCGGCCACCGGCTGATGCGCGTTCTCGCAGATCACGTAGGGCGAGGAACCGACCAGGCCGTCCCGGTAGCCCCAGCCGAAGACCATCCCGTAGAACGCCTTCGCCCCGTCGTGGTCCCGGGTGTTCAGCTCGTTCCAGGTGAGCGCGCCCGGCACGTTGAAGACCTCGGCGCCGCGCATGGTCCCTGCCTCCCAGATGCTGAACGGCGCGCCGGCCGGGTCCAGGCACGCGGCCATCCGCCCCTGATCCACCACGTCGAACGGCGCGACCAGCACCTTCCCGCCGGCCGCCTCGACCCGGGCCGCCACCGCGTCGGCGTCGTCGGCCGCGAAGTACGTGCTCCAGGCCGTCGGCTGGCCCTCACCGAAGAGCGGACCCGCGCCGGCCACCGGCAGGCCGTTCAGCAGGAACGTCGTGTAGCCACCGAACTCGTCGCCGGACACCTCGGCGGTCCAGCCGAACATCGCGGTGTAGAAGCGGGTCGCGTCCCCGAGGTCGGCGGTGGCCAGATCCACCCAGGACGGCACGCCAGGCGACGGAGCGGTCATAGGTCGCATCGTCGCATTTACATGCCAGGGCTCGTATGAAACTGTCGCGTACTAGGCTTCCGCGTGTGATCTTGCGAGCCGTGGGTTCTGATGAGTTGTCGCAGGTCCTGGCGTTCTGGTCGGCGGCAGCCGAGAACGACAACCGGCCCGTGGACACGGTGGAGGCGATCGAGGCGCTCGTCGGACGGGATCCGGAAGCGCTGATCGTGGCGGTCGACGGCGAGGAGATCGTCGGGACGATCATCGCGGGGTGGGACGGGTGGCGCTGCCACCTCTACCGGCTGGCGGTCGCACCTTCGCGTCGCCGGGAAGGCATCGGCGGTCGTTTGATCGCGGCGGCCGAGGAGCGGTTCCGGGCGTTCGGGGGTACTCGGGCCGACGCCATGGTGCTCGACGAGAACGCTACGGCGCACGGGATCTGGGCAGCTCACGGATATCGTCGGCAGCCGGAGTGGTCACGCTGGGTCAAGCCGCTCACCTGAGCTGCGTCCGTTCGTCCAGGAATCGGGCCGGAGCGCCGGCGAAGGCTGCCGCGGCGGCGCCCGGACGGTACGCCAGATTAAGAGTGTCGAGGCGATAGCAGTCGTGCGAGATCCAGTAGTTGATCTGCCAGCGTAGCCATTGACCGGGTTTGAGCAGCACCATCGAACCCCGTGTCCAGCGAACCGGTGCCGTGCCGGGTTCGGGGCGCAGTTCGATGCTGAGGAAACGGCCGGCCTCGTGGATCGCTACCCGATCAGGGTCCGGCAGCTCACGCCGTACCGAAGAGATGGGGTTGAAGTCGTCCTTCTCCGACATCTCGATCTCGTGCAGCAGCGGTACACCGCTATCAGGGACCGGGAAGGTGATCGGCGCTGAGTTGCGCCGCGCGGCGGCTGGACCGCCGCGCGACCGTTTCGTCCAAGTGGTGCGGATCCATTGAGTCACGACGTCCACGAAGGGATCGTCGCCCGGCCGGTCCGGCGAAAGCGAGCGGGTTTCCCCGATCAGGGGACGACCGCTCAGCGCCCGAGCGCGGCGAGAGTGGCGGTCACCTGCCCGACCGGGTCAGGACCGAGGGGACGCAGGACCAGCGACGTCATGCCGGCCTCGGTGGCCGCCTCGACCTTGGCGGGGAACTCCGACGCCGGGCCGATCAGGGAGAACACGTCCGCCGGGTCGACCCCCAGCCACGATGCCTGGATGCGTACCAGATCGCCTGTCTCCTTCTCCGCCTCCGCCGGATCATCGCTGACGTGCAGGAGCGCGAAGAGGATCGCGTCGTGATCGGGCGAAGCACCCCCTCGGCGCACGTGCTCCAGCGCCTCGGCCAGCTCCTTCGGACCCCGGCCCTCCGGGATGATCGTCCCGTCCGCCACCCGCCCGGAGAGCTCCAGCGACCGCTGCTGCACCACGCCGGCGACGATCGGCGGCACGACCGCCGGCGGATGCACGAGCTTCACGCCGTCGATGTGCACCTCACGGCCGTGCAGGGTCACCGTCTCGCCGTTCAGCAGCCCGCGGACCGCGACGATGCTCTCCTCCAGCAGGGCGAGCTTCGCCTTCCGCTCGGCGCCGACCTGCCGCATCCACTCCGGCACACCGTGGCCGAGCCCGCCGACCACCCGGCCGGGATGGACCCGGGCCAGCATCGCCAGCTCCATCGCGAGCAGCGCCGGGTTGCGCAGCGGCGCCGGAGCGATGCCGATGCCGACGCGGATCCGGGAGGTGGCGGCGAGGGCGACGGCTGCCGACGCGATCGAACCGGCCCAGCCGAGGTCCTCGACCACCCACAGGTCGTCGATGCCGGCTTCCTCCATCGCCACGGCGAACGCCGGCAGTTCCTCGGGGGCACGGTCGCGGTCGAACATCACTCCGATACGAGACATCAGTTGATCGTAAGTGCCTCGGGAAGCGGTTGGGCGTGCAGAACGGAGAGCCTCGTGACGGCCCGGGTGAGTACCACGTAGAGGCGGTTCAGGCCCTTCGGCTCGGCGGCCACGATGTCGGCCGGCTCGTGGACGATGACGTGGTCGTACTCCAGGCCCTTGACCAGCGTCGCCGGCACGACCCGGACGCGTGCCGCGGAGTCGACGTCGTCGGCGGGCGCGTGCTCGACCCCGGCAGCGGTCAGATGATCGCGGAGCCGATCGACAGCGCTGTCGGCGGCGATGACCGCGACTGATCCCTCATGGCTCAGAGCCGCGGTGACCTCGGCCAGGGTGCGCGCATCGAGCTCGTCCGGCTCGGGCACGGCGATCACGTCGAGGTTGCCGTCGCGGCGCAGCGAGACCGCCTCCGGGACGTTCACCCCGAGCGCCGGCAGCAGGCGATTGGCCAGCAAGACCACCGCTTCCGGTACGCGGAAGCCCACTGTCAGCGGCACCACCGACGCCTCCGGCTTACCGAGATGACGCAGGATGTCGTGCCAGTCGGTGGTGGCCCACGGCGCTGTGCCCTGGGCCAGATCGCCGAGCAGAGTGATCGAGCCGTGCTCGCTGCGCCGGGCTATCGCACGGGCCTGCATGGGCGACAGATCCTGGGCTTCGTCGACGACCACGTGACCGAAACTGTTCTCCCGTTCGAGCAGCCCGGCCGCCTCGTCGATCAGCAGCAGGTCACCGGTCGTGAACTTCGCCGACTTCACCGTCTTCGGCGGCTTCACCCAGCGGATCGCCTCCTGCTCCTCCGCGGTGAGCAGGTCGCCGGCCACCGACGGGTCGGTCAGCAGGCCCGCCACCAGCGACTCCGGGGTGACGGCCGGCCACGTCGACTCGAGGAACTCGGCGACCGGGGCGATCTTGGACATCTTGCGCAGCCAGGACTCGTTCGGCGAGTTGCCGGTGCGGTACTCCGACTGGCGCTGCAACAGGCCGACGACCCGGGCGCGCACGCGCTCCCGGCCCACCGAGTAGGGCAGACCCTCGCGGCGGGCCTCGTCGACGATCCGGCGCAGCGGCTCGGTGTCGATCCGCCACCGGTAGGAGCCGTCCGACACCATGATCGGGTCGGTCGGCTTCACGACGCGGGACCACAACGCCGTCCGCAGCACCTCGGCAAGCCGCACATCGTGTTTCAGCAACGCCGCCGCCGGCGAATCGACCGCCCTGACCGGCACCCGGCCGACCATCTCCTCCAGAGTGGACTGCTGCACCTCCACCTCGCCCAAGGTGGGCAGGACCGCGGAGATGTACGACAGGAAAGCCGTGTTGGGACCGACGATCAGCACCCCGGACCGCCGCAGTCGTTCCCGGTGCAGATAGAGCAGGAACGCCGCTCGATGCAGCCCCACCGCGGTCTTGCCGGTCCCGGGCGCGCCCTGCACACAGATCGAGTCACCGAGATCGGCGCGGACCAGCTCGTCCTGCTCCGGCTGGATCGTCGCGACGATGTCCCGCATCGGCCCGACACGCGGCCGCTCGATCTCCGCGGTCAGGATGCGGCTGCTCGTGCCGAGCTCCTCGCCGCGGTCCAGGTGCTCGTCCTCGAAGCTGGTCAGCTCACCCTTGACGAACCCGAACCGCCGGCGCGTCGCGACACCCTGCGGATCGCGCACGCTGGCCCGGTAGAAACTCCGCGACAGCGGCGCCCGCCAGTCGAGCACCATCGGCTCACCGGCGTCGTCGGTGACATGCCTCCGCCCCACGTGGTACGGCGACTCGTCGATGTCCAGCCGGCCGAAGAAGAGCGGCGTCTCCGGGTCGTCGGCCAGTTCCTTCACCCGCCGGGCCATGTGCCGTCCCAGCTGCTCAGCGGTGTAAGCGTCGCCGGCCACCTTGTCACCGGTGGAGAACAGCGACTCGGCCCGGTCCCGCATCCGGCGCAGCGCGGCCCGGGACTCGGCGAGATGAGAGCGTTCGGCGGCTAGCTCGGAATCCAGATCAGTGGGCACAGATCATCCCCGTCAGCTTGAATGGCGGTGCCGCTCGCGTATCCGCCCGGACGGGTAGGCCGCCGGCGGCGCGGGGACGTCCGCTGCGGTGCCTGCTCACCACGGCCGTCAAGCGGCCCTCCACGCTACGCCTCGACAGCCGTCTGTCCACCGAATTAGCGACGGCCGGTCGCGGCTGCTCGATCCTGCTTCCGGGGATGTCTGAGGCGCTGGTGAGAATGGGGGGATGGCGGAGCTGGAGCAGGAGAGAGTGCGGATCAGTGATGCCCGGACCTTGCGGGCGCTCGCGCATCCGGCCCGGATTGAGATCGTCGATCACTTGACGGCTACCGGGGCGGCCATGACGGCTACCGAGTGTGCCGGGCTGGTCGGGCTGTCGCCGAGTGCCACCAGCTATCACCTGCGGGAACTCGCTAAATATGGGCTCGTTGAGCAGGCGCCCAGCCAGGGGGACGGCCGGGAGCGGCGGTGGCGCAGCACCGGATCCAGTCTGTGGATCGACAGTGATTCCGAGATGCCGGAATCGGTGGCGGCGGAGAAGGCGCTGATCGACCTGTACCTGGCCCGGGACAAGGAACGGGTTCGTGAGTGGGCGGAACGGCAGACCGATGATCCGCAGGAGTGGCGGGATGCCAGCTCGCTCATGGGTCAGCAGCTGATCGTCACGGCGGAGGAGCTCACCGAGCTGAATCAGAAGGTCCGGGCGCTGATGGAGCCCTATCGCATCCGGGAACGGCAGGCGGAAGCGCCCGGGGGCGCCCGGCGGGTGGTCGTTCAGTACGCGGCTTTCCCGATGGCGTAGCGGAGAGGGCTTGCCTCGGCAGTTGTGAAGGAATACTTTCGAAGTATGTCTTTCACATCTGCGGATTCGCGCTGGGCGGATGTCTACCTGGCGGCGGCCGGCCGGGCGATCTCGGTGTGTGGTGATCTGCTCGCGGCGACCACGCTCGCGTTGGTGCTCCAGCAGTCGGGACATGGGGGATTCGCCGTCTCCGGTCTGCTCGTGGCGGCGACCCTGCCGGTCACGGTTCTGGCGCCGCTGACGGGACGGCTGGTGGACCGGGCGGACAGCCGTACCCTCCTGGTCCTCGTGGGTTTGATCCAGGCCCTGGTCTGCGCGGTCCTCGCCTTCGTCGCCCAGCCGGTGCTGATCATCGCGTTGGTGGCGCTGCTCGGCTGCGGTCTCGCCGTCACCCAGCCGACGCTCGCGGCGCTCGTGCCGAGGATGGTGCGGGAGGCCGATCTGCCGCGGGCGAGTGGCGTCGTGCAGACCGCCGGGCAGGCCGGGATGCTGATCGCGCCCGCCCTCGCCGGGATCCTCGTCGGGCAGGCCGGCCCCCGACTGCCGTTGCTGCTGAGCGCCGCCAGCTATCTGGGGCTGGTCGGAATCGGGCTGTTCGTGCGTACCAGAAGAGGGGTCTCCGCAGTTGAAACGGTGGAAAGCGGGCCGTTCCGGCTGCGCGACGACCGCATCCTGACCGTCATGACCGTCGCGGTCGCCGCCGTCGTCGGGGGAGTCAGCGCGATAAACGTCTTCGAAGTGTTCTTCATCCGCGAGACGCTCGGTGCGTCGACGACGGTCTACGGATTCGTGATGGCGTCCTGGACCGTCGGGATGGTGATCGGCAGCCTGACCTTCGGGCGCCTGCGGCCGCACCGGCTCACCATGCCGCTGGTCCTGTCCCTGCTCGCCTTCTCCTGCGTCGCGGTGCTGGCCGGTTCCGCGGTCGGCGCGGCCGGCTGGCTCATCCCGCTCTGGATCGCCGGCGGCATCACCAACGGCGGCCTCAACGTCTGCACCACCGTGATCATCGCGAGCCGGGTGCCGGCCGCCTCGCACGGCCGGGCCTTCGCCGCCTTCACCGCTGCCATCCAAGGCGCCGGGCTGACCGGGCTGCTGGTGGCCGGGCCGCTCGCCGAGAATTTCGAGCCCCGCATCCTGGTCGCCGGGGCCGGCGCGGCCGGGCTGCTGGCAGCGCTCGCCTGCCTACCACTGATGCGATCTGAGCCACCCACCACCCCGGCGGACGCGGGCCGTCCCGAGATCCGGGATAACGTCGCAGCATGAGCGACAGCGCACGTCGGCCCCGGGTCGGGCACATCCAGTTCCTCAACTGCCTCCCGATCTACTGGGGCCTGATGCGCTCGGGCGCGCTGCTCGACGTCGACCTGTCCAAGGACACGCCTGAGCGGCTCAGCGCCGCCCTCGTCGCCGGCGATCTGGACATCGGGCCGATCACGCTTGTCGAATACCTGCGGCACGCCGATGAGCTGCTCCTGCTGCCCGATCTCGCGGTCGGCAGCGACGGGCCGGTGCTCTCCGTCAACCTCGTCTCCACCAGGCCGCCCACCGAGCTGAACGGGCGGCCGGTCGCGCTCGGCTCCACCTCGCGGACCGGGGTGCTGCTCGCCCAGATGCTGCTGGCCGAGAAGTACGGCGTCGAACCCGAATACTTCCGCTGCCCGCCCGACCTGTCGCAGATGCTCATGGAAGCGGACGCCGGTGTGCTGATCGGCGACCCCGCACTGCGCGCCATGTACGAGGCACCCGGCCGCGGCCTGCAGGTGATCGACCTGGCCGAGGCGTGGAAGGAATGGACCGGGCTGCCGATGGTCTTCGCTGTCTGGGCTGTCCGCAAAGACTTCGCGGCCGCCCATCCGGGACGGGTCAAGGATGTGCACGAGGCGTTCCAGCGGTCCCGTGACCTGGCCCTTCGTGAGCTCGACGAGGTGGCGGAGGCGGGGGCCCGGTGGGAGCCGTTCGATGCTGCGACCCTTGCCAACTACTTCCGGGTGCTTGATTTCTCGCTCGGGCAGCGGCAGATCGCCGGGTTGCGGGAGTTCGCTCGGCGGGCTGCTCAGCGGGGTGAAGTGCCGGCCCTGCCCGAGGACGGGCCGGCGTTCGCGGACGTCTAGTCCAGGATTGCGGAGAGCGCGATCAGGTCGGCGGCGCTCAGTTCCCACGACGCCGCCGACGCGTTGGCGAGCACCTGGTCGCGAGTGGTGGCTCCGGCGATCACGCTGGTCACCGCCGGCTGGGCGGCAAGGCCGGCGATGCCGACGTCGAGCAGGCTGCGGTCACGGGAAGCCCCGAAGGCGGTGAGCGCCTCGATCGTGTCCCAGTCGGCGTCGGCGAGCCAGGACGCGTACCGATCCTGGGCCATCCGGGTTCCGGCGGCCGCCGGTTCGCCGCGGCGGTATTTGCCGCTGAGCAGGCCGGATTCGAGCGGGAAGAACGGGAGCAGCCCGAGGCCGAACTGTTCGCAGGCCGGCACCACTTCGGCTTCGGCGCCGCGGGTGAGCAGGCTGTACCGGTTCTGCGCGCTGACGAATCGGGTGAGTCCACCGGTTCGCGCCGTCCAGTCGGCGTCCGCGATCTGCCATCCGGAGAAGTTCGAGTTCCCGATATAACGGACCTTTCCCGTTCGTACGAGGTCATCGAGTGCGGAGAGCGTCTCGTCGATCGGCGTGGCCGGGTCGGGTTCGTGCATCTGGTAGAGGTCGATGTGGTCGGTCCGGAGTCGCCGCAACGACGCCTCGACGGCCCGGGTGATGTAGCGCCGGGAGCCGCGCGCGCCGAAGTCGCGCCCGTTCAGGCCTTCCATGTTCATGCCGAACTTGGTGGCGAGCACCACCTCGTCGCGCCGGCCGGCGAGCGCCTGGCCGAGCAGTTCCTCGGAGGCGCCGTGCGGCGTCCCGTAGATGTCGGCGGTGTCGAAGAGCGTGATTCCGGCGTCGAATGCCGCGTCGACCACTTCGCGGGTGCCGTCGGCGTCGAGTTTGCGGCCGAAGTTGTTGCAGCCGATGCCGACTACGGACACGACGAGGCCCGAGTCGCCCAGCCGGCGGTAGGTCATCTCGCTCATGAAGCCTCATTCCTGCATTGGTGGTCGTCGATCGAAAGCGATCCGGGTAATCTGACGATTCGCCGCGTCCATCGTGGACTCGCCCACGATCGGTTCACGATGGGCGCGGCCCCTCGGAGGCTCCGAGATCGCGATAAGCGGCGCGGAGCGTGTCGACCAAGGGGATGTGCCGCACCTTCACCGGCGGCGGATCCAGCGCCCGCAGCAGCAGCTCAGGCGGGGTGCCGCCACGCGCCGGCCGCTCCCGCAGACGGCCGAGACTGATCCCGGGGGAGTAGAAGTCGGCCAGCCGGTCCTCCAGCGGCTCGTCAGCGGCGAGATCAGCGAAGAAGTCGGGTTCCGCCGCCGAGTCGAAGGACGTGCCGCGCAGCGCGTCGAGCAGGACGTCGCGTTCCCGGCCGCGCCAGGCGAGGACCAGGAACGGGTCGTCGTCGAACGCCTCGGCGAGCACGTAGAGCGCGGCCGAGCCGTGCTTGCACGGGATGCCCCAGTCCGGGCAGGAGCAGGCGATGTTGAGTTCGGCAGGGAAGAGCGGCATCCCCAGGTCGGTGAAGAGGTCGACGATCTCGTGCGGCATCTCGCCGGCGAGCAGCGCGGCCCGGTAGAGCGCTCGATCGCCGAGCGCCTCGGTGATGACGGTCCACTGGCCTTCGTCGTACGCCGGGATGCGGATGTCGACCTGATAGGGCGCCGGGCGCGATCCCTGCACCCGCGCGGTCACGTGCCCCGGGCGCAGTGCGAAGTCCATGACCTGGCCCTTGCGCGCGTAGGTCCGGCCGCGCGCGAGCCGCCCCGGCTGGCAGACACCTTCGAGCCAGTCGACGAACCGGCGGGACCACCACTGTTCACCGATCTTGCCGCGCTGCGAGCGGACGGCGAGACCGCCCTCCACCTCGATCGGCCGTCCGTACTCGGAGAAGCGATCGGGCATCAGCGCACCGCCGGGTCGAGGGAGAATAGCTCGCGCAGCTGGTCGGTGCTGAGGTCGGTGATCCACTCTTCGCCGGTGCCGACCACCGACGAGGCGAGCGCCTTCTTCCGCTCGATCATCTGGTCGATCTTCTCCTCCAGCGTGCCGGTGCAGATGAACTTGCGGACCTGCACGTTGCGGGACTGCCCGATGCGGAACGCGCGGTCGGTGGCCTGGTCCTCGACGGCCGGGTTCCACCACCGGTCGAAGTGGACGACGTGGTTGGCGGCGGTGAGGTTGAGGCCGGTGCCGGCCGCCTTCAGCGAGAGCAGGAAGATCATCGGCTCGGCGCTGGTCTGGAACTTCTCGACGAGCGCGTCGCGGCGAGCCTTGGTGAGGCCGCCGTGCAGCCACAGCACCGGCCGGTCGAGCTGGGCGGTGAGGTAGGGCTGCAGCAGCGAGCCCCACTCGGCGTACTGCGTGAAGACCAGGGCCTTGTCGCCGTCCTCGACGATCTCCTCGGCCAGCTCTTCGAGCCGGGCCAGCTTGCCGGACCTGCCGGGCAGCCGGGAACCGTCCTTGAGCAGGTGGGCCGGGTGATTGCAGACCTGCTTGAGCTTCGTCATCGCGGCCAGCACGTTGCCTCGCCGCTGGATGCCCTCGGTGCTCTCGATCTCGGCCATCATGTCCTCGACGACGGCCTGGTAGAGGGTGGCCTGCTCCGGTGTGAGCGAGCACCACACCTTCATCTCGTTCTTCTCCGGCAGATCCGAGATGATGCTCTTGTCGGTCTTGAGGCGCCGCAGCACGAACGGGCCGGTCGCCCGTTTCAGCGCGGCGGTGGCGTCGGCGTCCTGCCGGGACTCGATCGGCTCCTGGAAGCGGCGGCGGAACCGTTTCGCCGGTCCGAGCAGGCCCGGGTTGCAGAAGTCCATGATCGACCAGAGCTCGGCCAGGTGGTTCTCCACCGGGGTGCCGGTCAGCGCCAGCCGGGTGCGTGCCGGCAGCGCCCGGACCGCCTGGGACTGCCGGGTGCCATGGTTCTTGATCGCCTGAGCCTCGTCGCAGGCGACCCGTCCCCAGGTGACGCGGCGTAACGTCTCAAGATCACGCAGCGTGGTGCCGTAGGTGGTCAGCACCAGATCGGCCCCGGCCACCGCGGCGTCGAAGTCCTCTCCGCGCTGCCGGGTCGAGCCGTGATGCACGTAGACCCGTAGCGAAGGCGCGAACCGGGCCGCCTCCTTCTGCCAGTTGCTGACCAGCGACATCGGGCAGACCAACAGCGTCTTCTCGGCCGGGTCGGTGAGCAGCAGCGACAGCGTCTGCGCGGTCTTGCCGAGCCCCATGTCGTCGGCGAGCACCCCGCCCAGCCCGAGCTTGGAGAGGAAGTTCAGCCAGGAGAGGCCCCTTTCCTGGTACGGCCGGAGCGTGCCGTGGAACCCGGCCGGCGTCGGCAACGGGGTGAGCCGGTCGGCGGCCTGACCGGAGAGCAGGTCACCGAGCATCCCGTCGGCGTCCACCTCGACCAGCGGCAGGTCCTCCTCACCGCCGTCGACCACCTGCTGGAGCACCTCGCCGACGGTGATCTCGCCTTCGCGGCGCCGGTTGACGGCCTTGAGCGCGGCCTTCAGCTGCCGGTCGTCAAGCTCGACCCACTGCCCGCGGACCCGGACCAGCGGCACCTTGAGCCGGGCCAGCTCGGCCAGCTCGTCGGCGCTCACCTCGCTGTCGCCGATCACCAGGTCGATGCGGAACTCGACGAGCTGCTCCAGCCCGAAACCGGAGTCGGCGACCGCGCGGGAGGACGACTTGGACTTGGCCTTGGACCGGGTGGTGAGCTTGAGCCCGACCGCCTTGCGACCGGCCCAGGACGGCAGCTGCACCCCGAACCCGGCGGCCTGCAGCAGCGGCGCCACCTGGCCCAGGAACTCGAACGCCTCCCCGGTGGTCAGCGGCATCGCGGCCGGACGTTGTTCGAGCAGGGCCATGTGCAGCAGCGGGAAGAGCCGGTTCGCCCGGCCCAGACCGGCCAGCAGGGTCTCGTCGGCCCGGGGCGGCAGGCCGGGGAACCGATCGCCCTCCCAGAGCGCGGCAGCCGGCAGGTAAAGGCTCGGATCCTCGGCGGACTGAAGTGCGAACTCCACGTTCCACTGGTCTTCCCCGGGATCCGGCTCGATCAGACGGAAGCTGACCCGGATCGGGCCGTTGGCGGCGTTCGCCGCCCGCATCCAGTCGTCCAGCGCCTTGCGCAGGTCGCGGACATCGTCGGCCGGGGCGCCGGGGAGCGCCGGGTCGTCGGTGGTGAGCGCGGAGAGCCAGCGGTCCGGCAGCGGCGCCTTCGGCCCGGGACGCGGCCCGGCCAGGATCCGCTCCGGCATGACCTCGCGGGCCGCCTGGTCGATCAGGGCCTCCAGCGCGTCCCGCACGACTCGGGCGGCCGGGTGGCCGCCGTCGCCGTCGAGAGCCCGGGCGACCGGCGGCAACCCGGTCGTGAAGTCGCGGAAGGTCATCGCGTCGCTGCCGGTCAGCACCGGTCGCCACCGAGCAGCGGGCAGGCCCGCCTCGATCACCAGCTGGGGCAGCATCCGGCCGCGGCGGGCCAGGTCGCAGGCGTAACCGGCGAGCAGGCAGAGGTAGCGCAGCGAAGGCCCGGCCACCCAGGGTGCGTCCGGAACGGGCTCGGCGAGCTCGGCGAGCACCGCGGTGGCGGACCGGGCGGGCACGCTGAGCACCGGAATCGTCCAGCTGCCGAGGCGCAGCCCACGGGTCGCCGCCTCGACGCCGGTGTCCGGTGAGGGGAGTGGGCCGCGCGCTGTCCCGGGCAGGGAAGCGGTGACGGTCTCGGCTGTGGCGGTCGCGACCGGGTCGCCGAGCGCCCCGCGTACGAAATCAATCGATGGTGCGAAAGGGTGCGGCCGGGCTCCCCGGGAACGGGACGCCGATGTCAGCGGTAGCGCGGGATCCTCGGCCCAGAGCATGAGCCTGCCGGGTCCACCCGGACCGGGCACCCAGCCGGCATGAACGACGAGCACTTCCACCCCCAAGAAAAGCTCGGGTCGAGGTTACTCGGGCTCGGATGATCACCGGGAATGCCGAGCCGCAGCCGGTGACCCTCGCCGCTGACGAGTGACGCCACCGAGACGTACGCTTCGAGGCGTGACCGCGAACCCGGAGATCGACAGCATCCTGCAGCGCGGCGCCGACGGCGGGCGGATCACGCCCGAGGAGGCGCTGCTTCTCTATACGCAGGCCCCCTTCCACGCGCTGGGCGAGGCGGCCGACGCGGTCCGGCGGCGGCGTTACCCGGACGGCATCGTCACGTACCTGATCGACCGGAACATCAACTACACCAACGTCTGCGTGACCGCGTGCAAGTTCTGCGCGTTCTTCCGTGCGCCGAAGCACAAAGAGGGCTGGTCGCACCCGACCGAGGAGATCCTCCGGCGGTGCGGCGAAGCGGTCGATCTCGGCGCGACCCAGGTGATGCTCCAGGGCGGCCACCACCCGGACTACGGCGTGGCGTACTACGAGGACCTCTTCTCCTCGGTGAAGCAGGCGTACCCGCAGCTCGCGATCCACTCGATCGGCCCGAGCGAGATCCTGCACATGGCCAAGGTCGACGGCGTCTCGATCGAGGACGCGGTCATCCGGATCAAGGCGGCCGGGCTGGACTCGATCGCCGGCGCCGGCGCCGAGATGCTGCCCGAGCGCCCGCGCAAGGCGATCGCACCGCTCAAGGAGAGCGGCGCACGCTGGCTCGAGGTGATGGCGGTGGCACACCGGCACGGTCTCTCCTCGACCGCCACGATGATGATGGGCACCGGCGAGACGAACGCGGAGCGCATCCAGCACATCGAGATGATCCGCGGCGTGCAGGACCTGGCCGTGGCCAACGGCTACCGGGACGACGCCGTCGAGCAGAGCCACGACGTGGGTGGCTTCCGAGCCTTCATCCCGTGGACCTACCAGCCGGAGAACAACCACCTGAAGGGCCGCACCCAGGCGACCACGGTGGAGTACCTGCGCTTCGTCGCGGTCTCCCGGCTGTTCTTTGACAACGTGGCGCACCTGCAGGCGTCCTGGCTCACCACCGGCAAGGACATCGGCCAGCTCTCGCTGCACATGGGCGTGGACGACCTGGGCTCGATCATGCTGGAGGAGAACGTGATCTCCTCGGCCGGCGCCCGGCACCGGTCCAATCTGCAGGGCCTGGTCTCGATGATCCGCACGGCCGGCCGGATCCCCGCACAGCGCGACACCTGGTACCAGCACCTCGCCGTGCACCGGACCGCCGCGGAGGACCCGACCGACGACCGGGTGCAGTCGCACTTCTCGTCGATCGCCATCCCGGGTGGCGGCGTCGGGCGTACTCAGCTGCCTCTCGTGGACGCTTCCTGACCCCTTTGGGGGGTGGTCGTCGGCCGTTCGGCCAGGTTCGGGTCGTCGGACCGGTGAGGGAGGGTTGCTCCTTCGTAACGAGGCCGCCCGTTGCCTGTACCCGGTTCTTCCGGCTGGTTACGTTGCCTGCGTAAGGCAATCGAGACTCTCAGACGTCGCCAGCCGGGCTTAGGTCGGTGACGAGCAGTCGGACCCGACCGATGGCGGTCGTATATATAACGCGCAAGGGGCGGGCGGGATGGGAAACCATCCCGCCCGTTCTGTCTGTGCGAGACCTGGCAGAGTTGTTCGCGTGACGCGCGCAGACCTGGACAAGCAGCCGCACGAGGTCGCCGAGATGTTCGACGGCGTGGCCAAGCGGTACGACCTCACCAACACCGTGCTCTCCTTCGGTCAGGACCGGGGCTGGCGCCGGGCCACGCGAGCCGCTCTCGGCCTGCGGCCCGGTGAGCGGGTCCTCGACGTGGGCGCGGGCACCGGGGTCTCCACCGAGGAGCTGAGCCGGTCCGGTGCGTTCGCGGTCGGCGCGGACATCTCGGTCGGCATGCTGCGGGCCGGCCGGGCGTCCGGGCGTCAGGTGCCGCTGCTCGCCGGTGACGCGCTGCACCTGCCGTTCGCCGACGCGACCTTCGACGCGGTGACGATCTCCTTCGCTCTGCGTAACGTCGTGGACACCACGGCTGCGCTGCGTGAGTTCGGGCGGATCACCCGGCCCGGCGGGCGGCTGGTCGTCTGCGAGTTCAGCACCCCGACCAATCCGGCGTTCCGGGCCGTCTACATGAATTACCTGATGCGCTCGCTGCCGGCCGTGGCCCGTGGAGTCGCGACCAACCCGGAGGCATACGTCTACCTCGCCGAGTCGATCCGCGCCTGGCCCGATCAGCAGGGCCTGTCGGCACGGATCGCCGAGTCCGGCCCGTGGGATCGAGTGGGCTGGCGGAATCTGACCGGTGGCATCGCCGCCCTGCATCGCGCCACCCGGGTATAAATCCGGCATTCGGCGTACAAGGCCGCCAATGGCTGTTTAGCTCGGCTTCATGACCAATATCGGGCATCTCGAGGACACCGACATCGACATCGCGATCGACGAGGGCGAGGCCGGCGAGCGCCGTGCCACCGAGCTGGCCAGCCGTCTGCGGATGGTCGCGGCCGAGGATCCGCTCCTCGCTCAGGACCTGGTCGAGGGGCTGATCGTGGCTCTGGACAAGGCGATGGGCGGGACCATCCGCGATCACCTGGACGGGCCCGCCCTCGGCGTGGCGGAGAAGGTTCTGCCCGCTCCTGAGCAGCCGCGACAGCCCCGTCCAAACAATTAGGCGGACCTAAGCGCAAAGATCTTCGATTGTCGGCCTACACTCCGATCGAGGCATGCTTGTGAACTAATTCACGAGCGTCCCCCGTGAGATGGAGGTTGGGCCGTGAGCGACCACGGAGCTGGTTCGATCGTCGCCGATGAGGCGGACGTGATCGTGGTCGGAGCGGGCCCGGGCGGTTCGGCCGCGGCGTACCACCTCGCGCGTCACGGTGTGCGCGTGCTGCTGCTCGAGAAGACCGAGTTCCCGCGGGAGAAGGTCTGCGGCGACGGCCTCACGCCTCGTGCCGTTCGCCAGCTTATCCGGATGGGTGTGGACACGTCCGAAAAAGCGGGATGGTTGCACAATCGCGGCCTGCGGGTGATCGGCGGCGGCGTCCGGATGGAGCTGGACTGGCCCGACCTCGCGAGCTTCCCGAACTACGGGCTGGTCCGCACCCGGATGGACTTCGACGACCTGCTGGCCAAGCGCGCGGTCGAGGCGGGCGCCCTGTTGCGTACCGGGGTGAACGTCACCGGCCCGGTGCTCGACGACGACGGCTACGTGATCGGCGTCCAGGCGAAGACGGACGGCGAGCCCGTCGAGTACCGCGCCGCCCTGGTGATCTCCGCTGACGGCGTCTCCGGCAAGTTCCCGCTCGCGCTCGGCCTCGCCAAGCGCGACGACCGCCCGCTCGGCGTGGCGGTCCGGCGCTACTACCGCTCGGCCGCGAAGGCCGACGACGACTACCTCGAGTCCTGGCTGGAGCTGCGCAGCGCGCAGGACCCGGGCCGGCTGCTGCCGGGCTACGGGTGGATCTTCGGGCTCGGTGACGGCCGGGTCAACGTCGGCCTCGGCATCCTCAACTCGTCCGACGCGTTCGGCAAGACGAACTACCGCGCCCTGCTCACCGACTGGCTCGGGAGCACCCCGGAGGACTGGGGGCTGCGCGAGGAGTCGAACGCGGACGGTCCCACGCTCGGCGCGGCGCTCCCGATGGGCTTCAACCGGGTGCCGCACTACACCCGTGGCGTGCTGCTCGTCGGCGACTCCGGCGGCATGGTGAACCCGATGAACGGCGAGGGCATCGCGTACGCGATGGAGTCCGGCGAGCTCGCCGCCGAGATCGCGGTCCAGGCGCTGGCGCGGCCCGCCGGTCCCGAGCGGGAGCGGGCCCTCCGGGCCTACCCCGCCGAGCTCAGCATCCGGTTCGGTGGCTACTACCGGATCGGGGGGATCTTCGTGAAGCTGATCGGCAACCCGCAGATCATGCGGGCCGCCACGAAGTACGGCATGCCGCACCCGACGCTGATGAAGTTCGTCCTCAAGCTCCTGGCCAACCTGACCGACCCCCGGGACGGCGACGCCATGGATCGCATCATCAACGGTTTGACCAAGGTGGCGCCCGCCGTCCGCTGACGGAATCGGGCACCCCGAGCAAAGGGATACAAAAGAGCACGAACTAGTGTGAAGCGGCTAACAGTCGTACGGGAGTGAACATGACGGTCAACCCTTATGTCCCGATCGTCGGGTTGCTGATCCTTGGCGCCCTCTTCGCGTTGTTCTCGGTGTCCGTCGCGCCCATCGTCGGGCCCAAGCGGTACAACCGCGCGAAACTCGATGCCTATGAGTGCGGGATCGAACCAGCCCCACAGCCGATCGGTGGCGGCCGGTTCCCGGTGAAGTTCTATCTGACAGCGATGCTCTTCATCATCTTCGACATCGAGACCATCTTCCTCTACCCGTGGGCCGTCTCGTTCGACGCGCTCGGGCTGTTCGGGTTCGTGGAAATGGTCCTCTTCATCGTCACCGTCTTCATCGCCTACGCCTACGTGTGGCGGCGCGGCGGCCTGAACTGGGACTGATAACCATGGGAATCGAAGAGAAGCTGCCCGCCGGCATCCTGCTCACCTCGGTGGAGAAACTCTCCAACTACGCGCGCAAGTCGTCGTTCTGGGGCGCCACGTTCGGTCTCGCCTGCTGTGCCATCGAGATGATGGCCGCCGGCGGTCCGCACTACGACCTGGGCCGCTGGGGGATGGAGGTCTTCCGGGCCTCGCCCCGGCAGGCCGACCTGATGATCGTCGCGGGCCGGGTCAGCCAGAAGATGGCCCCGGTGGTCCGGCAGATCTACGACCAGATGCCCGAACCGCGCTCGGTGATCTCGATGGGCGTCTGCGCGTCGTCCGGTGGCATGTTCAACAACTACGCCATCGTGCAGGGCGTCGACCACATCGTCCCGGTCGACGTCTACCTACCGGGCTGTCCGCCTCGACCCGAGATGCTGATCGACGCGATCCTCAAGATGCGCGAGAAGGTCATGGCTCAGCCGCTCGGCCCGAACGGGCGCAAGATGCTCGCCGCTCGCGAAGCCGAGGGTAAGACGCCGATCGTCGCCCCGGGTGCCATGCCGTCCTCGTACCGCGTCGACAAGGCACGGCGGGCGGAATGGACTCAGGCCGTCAAAGAAGGCCGTGAGGAGCAATTGCGGATCGAGAACTGGATGAAGCTCCAGCCGCATTTGCGGGAAGGTGCCAAATGACCATTTCCTCGGGTACTGAGGGTGGCGTACCCATTACGTCACCGACCGGAGCGGAACTGGGTGCGCCGGCGCAGACTCCACCCAGCCCCGACAAGGGGATGTTCGGAGTCAAAGGCACCGGTGACGTTTCCGGCTTCGGTCGTCTTGTCCGCCCCCGACCTGCTGTTTTTGACAGCCCACGGCCTTACGGCGGGTATTTCGACGACGTCTATGACGCGTTGGAGGAAGCTTATCCGGCCTTCTCCGAAGCCATCGAGAAGGTGGTCGTAGATAGGGCGGAACTCACACTTCACATCAGGGCCGAGAAAATCATCGAGGTCTGTCAGGTAATGCGTGACGACGAGTCGTTGCGCTTCGAGCTCTGCTCCTCGGTGGACGCGGTCGACTACCTCGGCACCGACGAGCGCCGGTTCCACGTGGCGTACCAGCTGACCTCGATGACGTACCGGCGGCGGGTACGTCTGGAAGTCGCTGTGGCCGACGGCGTGAGCATTCCCAGCGTCACCGGCGTCTACCCGACGGCCGACTGGCAGGAGCGCGAGGTCTACGACATGTTCGGCGTCGTCTTCGCCGGACATCCCAACCTCACCCGGATCCTGATGCCCGACGACTGGGAAGGGCACCCCCAGCGCAAGGACTACCCCCTCGGCGGCGTGCCGGTGGAGTACAAGGGCGCCGAGATTCCGCCGCCCGACCAGCGGAGGGTCTACCAATGACGACATCCGAGTACGCGACCGAGCGGGAGACCACCGAGGGACGGGTCTTCACCGTCACCGGCGGCGACTGGGACTCCATCGCCGCGGGCATCGATCCGCTCAGCAACGAGAAGATCGTCGTCAACATGGGTCCGCAGCACCCGTCCACGCACGGCGTGCTCCGGCTCGTGCTGGAGCTCGAGGGCGAGACGGTCACCGAGTGCCGGCCGGTCGTCGGTTACCTGCACACCGGGATCGAGAAGAACCTGGAGTACCGGAACTGGACCCAGGGCGTCACGTTCGTGACCCGGATGGACTACCTCTCCAACATGTCGAACGAGGCGGGTTACTGCCTCGCCGTGGAGAAGCTGCTCGGGATCACCGACCAGATCACCGAGCGGGCGCAGACCATCCGCGTCATGTTCATGGAGCTGCAGCGGATCGCCTCGCACCTGGTCTGGCTCGCCACGACCGGCATGGAGCTGGGCGCGATCTCGATGATGCTCTACGGCTTCCGGGAGAGGGAGTACATCCTCGACATCTTCGAGGAGACCTCCGGCCTGCGGATGAACAACGCGTACATCCGTCCGGGCGGCCTGGCGCAGGACCTGCCGGACTCCGCGGTTCGCAAGATCCGTGACTTCCTGGTCTACCTGCCGAAGCGCCTCAAGGAATACGAGGCGATGCTCTCCGACCAGGTCATCTGGCAGAAGCGGACGCAGGGTGTCGCGGTCCTCGACGTGACCGGCTGCCTCTCGCTCGGCATCACCGGACCGGTGCTGCGCGCCGCCGGCCTGCCGTGGGACCTGCGCAAGACCATGCCGTACTCGGGTTACGACACCTACGAGTTCGACGTGCCGACCGCGACGACCGCCGACGTCTGGGGCCGTTACCTGGTCCGGATCGCGGAGATCCGGGAGTCGCTCAAGATCGTGGAGCAGACCCTGGACCGGCTGCGGCCCGGCCCGATCTGGATCGCGGACAAGAAGATCGCCTGGCCGTCGCAGCTCGCGCTCGGCCTGGACGGTCTCGGCAACTCCCTCGAACACGTCGCCAAGATCATGGGTCAGTCGATGGAGTCGCTGATCCACCACTTCAAGCTCGTGACCGAGGGCTTCCGGGTTCCGCCCGGTCAAGTCTATGTCGCGATCGAGCACCCGCGTGGCGAACTCGGCGTACACGCGGTCTCCGACGGTGGCACCCACCCCTACCGGGTGCACTACCGGGAGCCGAGCTTCGTGAACCTGCAGGCCATCCCCGCGATGGCCGAGGGGGCGCTGCTCGCCGACGTGATCGCCGGTGGCGCCTCTCTGGACCCCGTGATGGGTGGGTGTGACCGCTGATGTCCGCAGAAACAACGGTCGAGTTCTCGCCGGCCGCCGCGCCGCTCGCCGAGAAGCTCCTGGAATCGGCCCTGGAGATCCTCGGCCGCTATCCGGCGGGCCGGGAGCGGTCCGCGCTCCTCCCGCTGCTCCACCTGGTGCAGACCGAGGAGGGGTACGTCAGCCCGAGCGGTGTGGCGTTCTGCGCGGAAATCCTGGGGATCAACAAGGCGCAGGTCGGTGCGGTCGCGACCTTCTACACGATGTACAAGCGCCGGCCCACCGGTGAATACCTCGTCAGCGTCTGCACCAACACGCTCTGCAACGTGCTCGGCGGCCAGCAGGTCTACGACGAGCTGTCCGAGCACCTCGGCGTCGGGCACGACCAGACCACCGCCGACGGCAAGATCACGCTGGAGCACGCCGAGTGCCTGGCGGCCTGCGACTACGCGCCGGTCGTGACGGTGAACTACGACTTCACCGTCGACCAGGCCACGCCGGAGTCGGCTGTCGAGCTGGTGGAGAGCCTGCGCAACGGCGAGCGTCCGACGCCGGGCCGGGGCGCCCGGATCTGCTCCCTCAAGGACATGCAGTACCAACTGGCCGGCTTCGCCGATCCGCGTGACGGCGCCGTCGGCGACGGGGTGGCCGGTGCGCCCACGCTGCGCGGCGTCCGCCTCGCCCAGGAGCACGGTGTGGCGGTGGCCGGGTTCGACCCGGACACCCCGATCACCACGACCAAGCCGGCTCGTGAGGGCAACGCGCTTCCCCAGCCGCAGCCCGAGCAGCCCAGCCGGATCGCGGCGTTCGCGAAGAAGGCGACGACGGCGGTCAAGACCGCCGCGGGCGCGGTCGCCGACAGGGCGAGCGCGGTCGGTGAGCACCTTCACGCCGGCCGCACCACCGACGCCGGGGACGTCAAGGACCCGCAGGTGCGCACCGCCGAACTGCGCAACCCGACGGCCGAGACCCCGTCGCCGTCCGACGCCGCCACCGCCGGTGGGCCGCCGCCCAGCACACCGGCCGAGGTCGCCGGGACGGCCGGCAACGAGCCGGCCGGCGACGGCAAGCCCGCCGGCGACGGCAGCCGGGGCGAGCGGATCGTCGCTCAGCGCACCGCCGATCAGAAGCCGGCCACCAACGTCCCGCGCGGCACCGAGGAGGAGAAGTGACCCAGCCCCGGCCGGAGGTCCTCCAGAAACTCACCCCCGTCCTCACGAAGCGCTGGCTGTCGCCGGACGCCTGGCAGATCGGCGTCTACGAGCGGCTCGACGGCTACGCCGCGGTCCGCAAGGCGCTCGAGGTGCACCCCGACGACCTGATTCAGCTGATCAAGGACTCCGGCCTGCGCGGCCGGGGCGGTGCGGGCTTCCCGACCGGCCTGAAGTGGGGTTTCATCCCGCAGGGCGACGGCAAGCCGCACTACCTCGTGATCAACGCGGACGAGGGCGAGCCGGGCACCTGCAAGGACCTGCCGCTGATGACGTACGACCCGCACTCGCTGGTGGAGGGCGCGATCATCGCCGCCTACGCCATCCGGGCCAGCCGGGCGTTCATCTACATCCGCGGTGAGGCGGTGCACGCCGCGCGGCGGCTGCGCAACGCGGTCCAGGAGGCGTACGCCAAGGGATACCTCGGCAAGAACATCCTGAAGTCCGGGTTCGACCTGGACCTCGTGGTGCACAGCGGCGCGGGGGCGTACATCTGCGGCGAGGAGACCGCGCTGCTCGACTCGCTGGAAGGTTTCCGCGGCCAGCCCCGGCTGCGGCCGCCGTTCCCGGCGATCGCCGGCCTGTACGCGAGCCCGACGGTGGTGAACAACGTCGGCACGATCGCGTCGGTGCCGTACATCGTCCTGGGCGGCGCCGACTGGTGGAAGAGCATGGGCACCGAGAAGTCGGCCGGTCCGATGATCTACTCGCTCTCCGGCCGGGTGGTCAATCCCGGTCAGTACGAGTGCGGCCTCGGCATCACCCTGCGCGAGCTGATCGAGCTGGCCGGTGGCATGAAGCCCGGTCACAACCTGAAGTTCTGGACGCCGGGCGGCTCGTCGACGCCGATCCTGACCGCCGAGCACATCGACACCCCGATGGACTTCGAGGGAGTCGCGGCGGCCGGGTCGATCCTCGGCACCACGGCGATGCAGATCTTCTCGGACCAGGACTGCCCGGTCTACAACACGTGGCGGTGGCTGGAGTTCTACCACCACGAGTCGTGCGGCAAGTGCACCCCGTGCCGCGAGGGCAACTACTGGATGGTCCGCACGTACCGCCGGATCCTCGCGGGCTCCGGAACCTACAAGGACCTGGACACCCTCCAGGACACCGCGGACAACATCTTCGGCCGGTCGTTCTGCGGTCTCGGTGACGGCGCCGCGACCCCGGTCGTGTCGACGCTGAAGTGGTTCCGGGACGACTACCTCGGCTACATCGAGGGCCGGACCGCGCCGCGCCTGTCGGAGAAGACCCTGGTGGGAGCGCACTGATGACGGACGTAGAGAAGAAGGCCGACACCGTCACGCTGATCGTCGACGGCGTCGAGGTCCAGGCCGAGAAGGGTGAGCTGGTCATCCGGGTCGCCGAGCGGATGGGCATCGCCATCCCGCGCTTCTGCGACCACCCGCTGCTCGCCCCGGCCGGCGCCTGCCGGCAGTGCCTCGTCGAGGTGGAGGGCCAGCGCAAGCCGGTGGCCTCGTGCACCCAGACGGTGGCCGAGGGCATGGTGGTGAAGACGCAGCAGAGCTCGCCGGTCGCAGCGAAGGCGCAGGCCGGCGTCATGGAGCTGCTGCTGATCAACCACCCGCTCGACTGCCCGACCTGCGACAAGGGCGGCGAGTGCCCGCTGCAGAACCAGGCGATGAGCACCGGCCGGGCCGACTCCCGCTTCGTCGAGCACAAGCGGGAGTACGAGAAGCCGATCCACATCTCCAGCCAGGTGCTGCTGGACCGGGAGCGCTGCGTGCTCTGCCAGCGCTGTACCCGGTTCTCCGAGGAGATCGCGGGTGACAAGTTCATCGACCTGATGGACCGCTCGTCCGGCGAGCAGATCAACGTCTACCGGGACGACTTCTTCGGCGGCGACCTGACCGGTGACGGCCAGGTCGGCGAGGGCGAGGGCGACGTCCCGTTCAACTCGTACTTCTCCGGCAACACGATTCAGATCTGCCCGGTCGGCGCCCTCACCGGCGAGCAGTACCGGTTCCGCGCCCGCCCGTTCGACCTGGTCTCCACGCCGACGTCGTGCGAGCACTGCGCGGCCGGCTGCTCGATGCGGGCCGACCACCGGCGCGGCAAGGTCCTGCGGCGGCTGGCCGGCGACGACCCGGCCGTCAACGAGGAGTGGAACTGCGACAAGGGCCGCTGGGGCTTCCGCTACGCCACGGCCACCGACCGGATCACCACGCCGCTGGTCCGCGACGCGGTCACCGGGCAGCTGCGCGAGGCCTCCTGGAGCGAGGCCCTGCTCACCGCCGCGGAAGGGCTGAAGGCGGCGCGGGAGCGCGGCGTCGGTGTCCTTCCCGGTGGGCGGCTCACCGTCGAGGACGCGTACGCCTACGCCAAGTTCGCCAGGGTCGTCCTCGGCACCAACGACGTCGACTTCCGGGCACGGCCGGTCCGGGCCTCCGGGACGCCGCTGACCGCCACCGAGGAAGCCGACTTCCTGTCCGCCTCGGTCGCCGGCATCGCCGAGGTGACGTACGAGGCGGTGGAGAACGCGCCGTCGGTGCTGATCGCGGGATTGGAGCCGGAAGAGGAGTGCCCGATCCTCTTCCTGCGGCTGCGTAAGGCGTTCGTCCGCAAGAAGCTGAAGGTCACGGCGCTGTCGCCGTACCTCTCCCGGGGTCTGGAGAAGCTCGGCGCGACGGTGGTGACGGCGGTGCCGGGTGACGAGGCCCGGCTGCTCAACACCGATCCGGCCGTCGCCGCCGCGCTGAGCGCTCCGGGTTCGCTGCTGATCGTGGGGGAGCGGCTGGCCACCGTGCCGGGCGGTCTCTCCGCGGCGGCGGCGCTGGCCGAGCGGACCGGCGCCCGCCTCGCGTGGGTGCCGCGCCGGGCCGGTGACCGGGGTGCGCTCGACGCCGGCTGCCTGCCGAACCTGCTCCCCGGCGGCCGTCCGGTCACCGATGCGGCGGCCCGGGCCGAGCTCTCGCTCGCCTGGCGGACCGAGTCGGGCGTCCTCTCCGGCACGCCGGGCCGGGACGTCGACCAGATCGTCGCGGCTGCCGCTGACGGCACACTCGGCGGCCTGCTGGTCGGCGGCGTGGACCCGGCCGACCTGGCCGATCCGCTCCTGGCCGAGCAGGCACTCGACACCGTCGGGTTCGTGGTGAGCCTGGAGCTGCGGCAGAGCGCTGTCACCCGGCGCGCCGACGTGGTGCTGCCGATCGCCCCGGCGGTCGAGAAGGCCGGCACCTACATGGACTGGGAGGGCCGCCTGAGGTCGTTCGACGCGGTGCTGCCCAGCACGGCGATGACCGACGGCCGGGTGCTGGAGGCGATCGCCGCCCTACTGGAAACCACCCTCGATACGGGTGACGTGCAGAGTGTCCGCCGCGAGCTGGGCGCGCTGCCGGCCGCCACCTCCCGGCCGGTCGCGCCGGTCAGCGAGCCGGCCGAGACGGCCCGGCCCGGGGAACGGGAGGCGGTTCTCGCCACCTGGCACCAGCTGATCGACCTCGGCACGCTGCTGGACGGCGACGAGGTGCTCGCCGGCACGGCCCGCCCGCCGGTGGCCCGGATCGGCAAGGCCCTCGCCGAGTCGCTCGGTGTGGCCGACGGTGACCTGGTCACGGTCAGTACCGGCCGCGGCGGCGTGACGCTGCCGGCCGCGATCACCGACCTGCCGCCGGGTGTGGTGTGGCTGCCCACGAACTCACCGGGTTCGACGGTGCGGCGCAGCCTCGGCGTGACCGCCGGCGCGGTGGTCCGGCTCGAGGCCGGGGTTCCGGGTCCGATCCTCGCTGAGGGAGCTGCTCGATGAACGCGATCCTGGCGGCGCACGCCGTCGATCCCACTCTCGAGACGTTCGAGAACGACATCTGGTGGATCACGCTGATCAAGCTGTTCGGCGTGTTCGTGCTGCTCCTGCTGCTGACGCTGTTCACGATCAACTACGAGCGCAAGGTCGTGGCCCGGATGGCGGTCCGGCCGGGCCCCAACCAGGTCGGCCCGAAGGGGTGGCTGCAGAGCCTCACCGACGGCCTGAAGCTGCCGTTCAAGGAGGAGATCATCCCGAAGACCGCCGACAAGGTGGTCTACTTCATCGCCCCGGTGATCTCGGCGACCACGGCCTTCACCGCGTTCTCGGTGATCCCGTTCGGCGGGGTCGTGAACATGTTCGGCCAGCAGACCGCGTTGCAGCTCACCGACGTGCCGGTCTCGGTGCTGGTGCTGCTCGCCTGCTCGTCGATGAGCGTGTACGGCGTGGTGCTGGCCGGGTGGGCGTCCGGGTCGACGTACCCGCTGCTCGGCGGACTCCGGTCCAGCGCGCAGATGATCTCGTACGAGGTCGCGATGGGCCTCTCCATCGTGGCGGTCTTCATGACCGCCGGCACGATGAGCACCTCGCAGATCGTCGCGGCCCAGGCCTCCGGCCAGCCGATCAACATGTTCGGCTTCGACATCACCGCACCCGGCTGGTACGCCCTGCTCCTGCTCCCCAGCTTCGTGATCTACATGATCGCGGCGGTCGGCGAGACCAACCGGGCGCCGTTCGACCTGCCGGAGGCGGAGTCCGAGCTGGTCGGCGGTTTCCACACGGAGTACTCGTCGTTCAAGTTCGCGCTCTTCTTCCTCGCCGAGTACATCAACATGATCACCGTCTCGGCGTTCTGCACCACGCTGTTCCTCGGCGGCTGGCGGGCTCCCGCGCCGATCACCACCTTCTGGGAGGGCGCCAACTCCGGTTACTGGCCGCTGCTCTGGTTCTTCGGCAAGGTGCTGATCCTGCTGTTCGGCTTCATCTGGCTGCGGGCCACGCTGCCGCGGCTCCGCTACGACCAGTTCATGCGGTTCGGCTGGAAGGTCCTCATCCCGGTCAACCTGGTGTGGATCCTCGCGCTGGCGTACTTCAAGGTCGCCCGCAGCGGCGCGCTCTCCGACGAGGTCCGGTGGATCTCCACCGGCGTCATCGCGCTCGCCGTGCTGCTCCTCGCCTGGGGCTGGCCGTCGCCGAAGAAGCCGAAGCCGGTCCCGATCGAGCAGGAACTGGCACAGCGTCCACCGGGCAGCTTCCCGATCCCCCCGATGGATCTCCAGGTGCCGCCGAGCCCCCGAGCCCGCCGAGCCGTGGCCGAACGTTCCCCGGCCACCGTCGGCGGCGAGTCCGAGACGAAGGAGGTGTGACGTGGCATCACTGACCGGCTCCTTCAAGGGATTCGGTGTGACCTTCGCGCACATGTTCCGCAAGGTGATCACGACCGACTACCCGTTCTCGCCGCCGAAGCCGGCCCCCCGGTACCACGGCCGGCACATCCTCAACCGTCACCCGGACGGCCTGGAGAAGTGCATCGGCTGCGAGCTGTGCGCCTGGGCCTGCCCGGCCGACGCGATCTACGTCGAGGGCGGCGACAACACCGACGAGCAGCGCTTCTCGCCCGGTGAGCGGTACGCCAGCATCTACCAGATCAACTACGCCCGGTGCATCTTCTGCGGGCTCTGCATCGAGGCCTGCCCGACCCGGTCGCTCACCATGAGCAACGAGTACGAGCTGGCCCGGGACAACCGCCAGGACCTGATCTTCACGAAGAAGGAGCTCCTGGCGCCGCTGCTGCCCGGCATGGAGCAGCCGCCGCACCCGATGCGGCTCGGCGAGACCGACAAGGACTACTACATCGGTGCGCTCACCAACCCCGGTACGTCGGCCGGTGCCGAGAAGGCGCCGTGGTCGGTCGACGAGGACGAGAAGGGGGCTGTGTGATGGACGTGGTCTCCACCGGCGAACAGGTCGCCTTCTGGATCCTCGGCTCCGTCGCGGTGATCGGTGCGCTCGGCATGGTGCTGGCCCGCAACGCGGTGCACTCCGCGCTCTGGCTCGTCGTGACGATGCTCTGCCTGGGCTTCCTCTACGTCGTGAACGCGGCGCCGTTCCTCGGCATGGTGCAGGTCATCGTCTACACCGGCGCGATCATGATGCTGTTCCTCTTCGTGCTGATGCTGGTCGGCCGGGACGCGTCGGACTCGCTGATCGAGACACTGCGCGGCCAGCGGGTCGCGGCGATCCTGCTCGGCATCGGGTTCGCCGCGCTGATCGCCACCGGTCTGGCCCGCTCGCTCGGCGACGTCGACGCGGTCGGCCTGGCCGAGGCGAACCAGAACGGCAACGTCCAGGGCCTCGCCGCGCTGCTCTTCACCAACTACGTCTTCGCGTTCGAGGTCACCTCGGCGCTGCTCATCACGGCAGCGGTCGGCGCCATGGTGCTGGCCCACGTGGAGCGGGCGAAGGAGGAGAAGCTCGACCAGGTCACCCGGATGAAGGAGCGCTTCCGCCCGGGCAACTACCCCGGTCCGAAGCCCGGTCCCGGCATCTACGCGAACACCATGTCGGTGGCCGCGCCGGCCCGGCTCCCGGACGGCAACGGCGCCGAGCGCAGCATCTCGCCGATCCTCCCGGTCCGCGAGCTGACCGACTCGGAGGTCGCACCGAAGGGAACCGAGAAGTGACTCCCGACTACTACCTGGTGCTGTCGGTCATCCTCTTCACCATCGGCGCGGTCGGCGTGCTGATCAGGCGTAACGCGATCGTCCTGTTCATGTGCATCGAGCTGATGCTGAACGCGGCGAACCTCGCGCTGATCACCTTCAGCCGGATCAACGGCAGCCTGGACGGCCAGATCATCTCGTTCTTCGTGATGGTCGTCGCGGCGGCCGAGGTCGTGGTCGGCCTCGCCATCATCATGTCGATCTTCCGCACGCGACGCTCGGCGAGCGTCGACGACGCGAACCTCCTCAAGTACTGAAGGGCCTTCACATGGAACGGACTGTGGAGTTCGCCCCAGCGACGGGAGTGCTGAGCAGCATCTGGCTGCTCGTCGCGATCCCGCTCGCCAGTGCGGCCATCCTGTTGCTGCTCGGCAGGCGGGCCGACAAGTGGGGTCATTGGCTCGGCGTCCTGTCGGTCGCGGCGTCGTTCGTACTCGGCCTGGTCTTCTTCGTGAACCTGGCCGGCCTCGACGCGGACCAGCGCTCGGCCGAGCTCAACCTCTGGGAATTCATCGTCGTCGGCGGCCTGAACGTCGACTTCGGCCTGCTCTTCGACCCGCTCTCCGGCGTCTTCGTCCTGCTGATCACGGGTGTCGGTTCGCTGATCCACCTGTACGCGGTCGGCTACATGGAACACGACCCGGGCCGGCGGAAGTTCTTCGCGTACTTCAACCTCTTCGTATCGGCGATGTTGCTGCTGGTCCTCGGCAACAACTACGTGATGCTCTACTTCGGCTGGGAGGGCGTCGGCCTGGCGTCGTACCTGCTGATCTCCTTCTGGTACACCCGCCCCTCGGCAGCGACCGCGGGCAAGAAGGCGTTCCTGATGAACCGGGTCGGCGACGCCGGCCTGGCGATCGCCATCTTCCTGATGTTCGCGACTCTGGGCACGGTGGACTACGGCGAGGTGTTCAACGGCCTCGACACGCTCTCCGCGACCACGGTGCTGGTCATGGGCCTGCTGCTCCTGCTCGGGGCCTGCGGCAAGTCCGGTCAGTTCCCGCTGCAGGCCTGGCTCCCGGACGCGATGGAGGGCCCGACCCCGGTGTCGGCGCTCATCCACGCGGCGACGATGGTCACTGCGGGCGTCTACCTGGTCGCCCGTTCCAACCCGGTCTACTCGGCGAACGAGACGCTGGAACTGGTCACGGTGGCGGTCGGTGCGCTGACCCTGCTGATGGGCTGCATCATCGGCGCGGCGAAGGACGACATCAAGCGCGTCCTGGCCTGGTCGACGGTGAGCCAGATCGGTTACATGTTCCTCGGCGTCGGGCTCGGCGGGGCGGCGTACGCGCTGGCCATCGTGCACCTGCTGGCGCACGGCTTCTTCAAGGCGAACATGTTCCTCGGGGCCGGCTCGGTCATGCACGGCATGCACGACCAGGTCGACATCCGGCGGTTCGGCGCCCTGTCGAAGCACATGAAGATCACCTGGATCACGTTCGCCACCGGCTGGCTCGCGATCATCGGCATCCCACCGCTGTCCGGCTTCTTCTCCAAGGAGCCGATCATCGCGGCCGCCTTCGAGCGCGAGGTGACCTGGGAGTCCTGGGTCTTCGGCATGGCCGCCCTGATCGGCGCGGGTCTCACCGCGTTCTACATGACCCGGCTCTTCGTGCTGACGTTCCACGGTCCGGCCCGCTGGACCGACGACATCAAGCACCCGCACGAGTCGCCGCCGATCATGACGATCCCGCTGATCCTGCTGGCGGTCGGCTCGGTCGCGGCCGGCTGGCTGATGAGCACCAGCGTGCCGGACTGGCTCACCCCGGTCTTCGGGCCTGCGGAGGGTGAGGCGCACGGCGTGCTCTCGCACACCGTCATCACCATCCTGTCGCTGGTCGTCACGGTGCTCGGCGCGGGCCTGGCCTGGGCGCTGTTCCGCAAGGGCACGGCCACCGAGCCGCAGCCGGCGGGCGTGCTGGTCACCGCGGCGCGGCGCAACCTCTACACCGACGCGTTCAACGAGGCGGTGTTCGAGCGGCCCGGCATCTACCTCACCCGGGCACTGGTCTTCCTCGACAACAAGGGCATCGACGGCGTCGTGAACGGCCTGGCGGCCGGGATCGGCGGGGGCTCGGCGCGACTGCGGCGACTCCAGACCGGATTCGTACGGTCCTACGCGCTCTCGATGCTCACCGGCGCGATGCTGGTCGTCGGCGCCTTCATCGCGATCCAGCTGGGGTGGTTGGCGTGAGCGAATTCCCGTTTCTGCCGGTCCTCACCTTGCTCCCGCTGGTGGGTGCTGCCGTGGTGGCCTTCATCCCGAGGGCGAAGGCCGAACTGGCCAAGCTCGTGGCCCTCGTCTGGTCGCTGATCGTTCTCGGACTCAGCATCGCGATGTGGGCCGCCTTCACCATCGACGGCGACCGGTTCCAGTTCGTCAACTCGTACGCCTGGATCCCCTCCTGGGACGCCCGTTTCACCTTCGCGGCCGACGGCATCGCGCTCGTCATGCTGATGCTGATCGCGATCCTGTTCCCGATCGTCATCCTGGCGTCCTGGCACGACGTCGACCAGAGCAAGCGGTCCGCCCCGGCGTACTTCGCCCTGCTCCTCACCTTCGAGTGCACGATGATCGGCGTGTTCGCCGCGGCGGACATCTTCCTCTTCTACGTGTTCTTCGAGGTCATGCTGATCCCGATGTACTTCATCATCGGATCGTTCGGCTCCGGCCAGAAGCAGTACGCCGCGGTCAAGTTCTTCCTCTACAGCCTGGTCGGCGGCCTCTTCATGCTGGCCTCGGTGATCGGCCTCTGGGTGGTCGCGGGTCACACCTTCGACTTCACGAAGCTGGTCGAGGCGACCGGCTCGGTGGACACGAACACCGCGCGCTGGCTGTTCCTCGGCTTCTTCGTGGCGTTCGCGATCAAGGCGCCGTTCTTCCCGTTCCACACCTGGCTGCCGGACTCCGGTGGCGCTGCCCCGGCCGGTGCGGCAGCGTTGCTCGTCGGCGTGATGGACAAGGTCGGCACGTTCGGCATCCTGCGGTACTGCCTCTCGCTCTTCCCGGAGGCCTCCCGCTGGTTCGCCCCGGCCGCGATGGTCCTGGCCGTGATCGGCATCGTGTACGCGTCGCTGCTCGCGGTCGGCCAGAACGACCTGAAGCGGCTGGTGTCGTACACGTCGATCGCGCACTTCGGCTTCATCGGCATCGGCATCTTCGCGTTCACCACGCAGGCCGGCACCGGCGCGGTGCTCTACATGGTCAACCACGGCCTGGCGACCGGCCTGCTCTTCATCGTGGTCGGGATGTTCGTCGCCCGGCGCGGATCGGCCCTGGTCAGCGACTTCGGTGGCGCCGGGAAGCTGGTTCCGGTGCTGGCCGGTGTGCTGTTCTTCGCCGGCCTCGCCTCGCTGGCGCTGCCCGGCACCGCGCCGTTCGTCAGCGAGTTCCTGGTGCTGATCGGCACGTTCAGCACCCACAAGGGATTCGCCGTGGTGGCGACGCTCGGCATCATCCTGGCCGCCGCATACGTGCTCTGGATGATCCAGCGGACCACGCAGGGCACGCTCAATCCGGCGCTGGAAGAGCTCCCGGCCATGCGGAAGGACCTCAGCCTGCGCGAGAAGTTCGTGGTCGCGCCGCTGATCCTGCTCATCCTGGTGCTCGGCTTCTACCCGAAACCGGTCACCGATGTGATCAACCCGGCGGTGCAGGCGACCCTGCAGGACGTCGGCACCACCGACCCGGCTCCGGCAGTGGTCGCGGACGGAAAGGCAGGCGGCTGAGCCATGGGAGAACTGCAACTGCCCGCGATCGACTACGGCGCTCTACTGCCGATGCTGATCCTCTTCGGAGCGGCGTGCGTCGGCGTGCTGGTCGAGGTGCTGGTACCGAAGAAGGCGCGTAACGGGGTGCAGCTGACGCTGTCCCTGATCGCCGTGGTGGCGGCGCTGGTGGCCGTGGTGGTCCAGCGGGACACCCGGACCACCACGATCGGCGGCGCGGTCGCGATCGACGGTCCGTCGCTGTTCCTGCAGGGCGCCATCCTGGTGCTCGGCGCGATCTCGCTGCTGCTGATCGGTGAGCGGACGATCGAGAAGGGCGGCGCGTTCGTGGCGCAGGCCGCGATCACCGTCGGCTCGGACAAGGACCTGCGGCAGTCGGCCGGAGCGCCGGGCGCCACCGAGGTCTACCCGCTCACCTCGTTCGCGCTCGGCGGCATGATGCTGTTCGTCGCGGCGAACGACCTGCTCACCATGTTCGTGGCGCTCGAGGTCTTCTCGCTGCCGCTCTACCTGCTCTGCGCGCTGGCCCGCCGCCGGCGTCTGCTGAGCCAGGAGGCGGCCCTGAAGTACTTCCTGCTCGGCTCGTACGCCTCGGCCTTCTTCCTGTTCGGCGTGGCCTTCATCTACGGCTTCGCCGGCGGCATCCAGCTGGACGCCGTGCAGGCCGCGGTGACGAACCCGCAGCGCAGCCAGGTGCTGCTCTACGCGGGCTTCGCGCTGATCGCCATCGGGCTGCTCTTCAAGGCGGCGCTGGCGCCGTTCCACGTCTGGACGCCGGACGTCTACCAGGGTGCTCCGACGCCGGTCACCGCGTTCATGGCGGCCTGCACCAAGGTCGCCGCGTTCGGCGCGCTCCTGCGCATCCTGTACGTCGCGTTCGCCGGCGTGCAGTGGGACTTCCAGCCGGTCCTCGGCACGATCGCGGTGCTGACGATGTTCGTCGGCGCGATCCTCGCGGTCACCCAGACCGACCTGAAGCGCCTGCTGGCCTACTCGTCGATCGCGAACGCCGGCTACCTGCTGGTGGGTGTGCTCGCGATGAACGAGGAGGGCCTGTCCAGCACGATGTTCTACCTGGTGGCGTACGGGTTCTCGGTGCTCGCGGCCTTCGCGATCATCAGCCTGGTGCGGGACGCCGACGGCGAGGCCACCCACCTGTCCCGGTGGGCCGGCATCGGCCGGAAGAGCCCGCTGCTCGCGGCCACGTTCACGTTCATCCTGCTGGCCTTCGCCGGCATCCCGCTGACCAGCGGCTTCATGAGCAAGTTCGCGGTCTTCGGGGCGGCGATCGAGGGCGGGCAGACCTGGCTCGTCATCTTCGGTGTCATCTCGAGCATGCTGCTGGCGTTCCCGTACCTCCGGGTCGTCGTGCTCATGTGGCTCTCCGAGCCGGGCGAGACGACGCCTGCGGTGTCCATCCCGGGCTTCCTCACCGCCACGGCGCTGGCCCTCGGTGTGATCGCCACGGTGGCTCTGGGCGTCATTCCGGCACCGTTGCTGGACCTGACCGAGCAGGCAGGCCAGTTCGTCCGCTGACCGGAAACGATCAAGAAGCCCCGGCCGCGCGCCGGGGCTTCTTCGTTCATCCATCGGTGACGAGGTCCAAGTAGGATCCACGGCCGTGCCCGACTCGATCACGCCACTGGCGTCCGGAACCCCCTTGGCCGAAACCGTCGCGGCCTATCGCACCTGCGAGTTCGCGACCCTCACGAAGAGCGGCTCGCCGGTCGCCTGGCCCACCTCCGGTCTGGTGAGGGCGGACGGGACGATCCTGCTCACCACCTCGCTGGGATATCCGCGGAAGGCGCTGAACGTGCGCCGGGACGGCCGGGTGGCGCTGCTCTTCTCGGACCCGACGGCGAGCGGCCTGTCCGAGCCGGCGCAGATCCTGGTCCGTGGTGTCGCGACGTGCCCGGACGAGGTGCACACGGTTCCGTCCGGCGATCTGGGGACGCTCTGGGCCAGCCTGATGGAGCGGCAGCCGAGCTCGCAGGCGTACCTCGACTGGCCGGCCACCCTGCTGACCGATTTCTACTTCATGCGCCTGCTGATCACGGTGACCCCGACCGAGGTGGTCGAGCGGCCGCTGCCGGCCTCCTCCGCGGTTTCGGCCGCGCCCGGGCCAGCCGGGCTCGCGGACAGCGGGTTGCTCGGCGCTGCGGTGCTGGCGGACTTCGCCTCGGTGGTGCTGACCGCTGTGGACGCCGGCGGCGCGCCGGTGCTGGTGCGGACCACCGTCTCCACGGCGGACGGCGGGTACCGGGTCGACGTGCCCGCTGACGTGCCGGTCGCGGCCGGGCCGGCGGGCCTCCTGGTGCACCGGCACGACGACAAGCTGGCCGCCCTCTACAACGCGAGCGTCCGGGGCGAGCTGGTGGCCGACGAGGACGGCTGGCTCCTGCGGCCCGAGCGGGTCGTCGAGCCGGGTGCCCGGCACAGGGGCGGGCCGCTCGACCAGCTCCGGATCGTCCGGGAGACCCGGGCTGCCACCAGGCGTTACCTGGACCGTCGGCAGTGGGCACGCCCGTCCGTGCCGTGGGCCGACTACCGGGCCATCCGAGCCCGCGTCCGCAACCACGGCTGAACAAGCCGGATCTCCGGGGTGGGTGGTCCGGGGGGCGGTTCTCCGCCCGTACATCTGCTGTCGGATTTTGGATCTTGTCGCATGCCACCCTGGGACTGATTCCGCCGGGCCGGTATGGCATCGTGAGATGCGTGGTGAGCACCGGTGATATGACGCTGTCGTCGCTGGGCCTCGACGTCGATCCTGCAATGGACGCGTCGGTGTCGGCGACGCTGGTCGCCGTGGAGGAAGCGCTGCGTGGCCATGTCGCCAGCGCCGATCCGCTGGTGGCCGAGGCCGCGCGCCATCTCGCCGACGCCGGGGGCAAGCGGTTCAGGCCGCTGCTGGTGGCGCTCGGGGCGCAGTTCGGCGACCCCTCGTCCCCGCAGATCGTCGACGCGGCGAACGTGGTCGAGCTGACCCACCTGGCGACGCTCTACCACGACGACGTCATGGACGAGGCCGCCGTGCGCCGGGGCGCGCCGAGCGCGAACGCGCGCTGGGGCAACTCGGTGGCGATCCTGGTCGGCGACTACCTCTTCGCCCAGGCCGCCGATCTGGCCGCCCAGCTCGGCGTCGAGGCGGTGCACCTGCAGGCCCAGACGTTCGCGCGGCTGGTACACGGCCAGATCGCCGAGACCGTCGGCCCGCGTGACCGCGACCCGATCGAGCACTACCTGCACGTCATCACGGAGAAGACGGCGTCCCTGATCGCCACGGCGGCCCGGTTCGGCGGCCTCTTCTCCGGGGCGCCGGCCGAGGCCGTCGAGGCCCTCGCGCAGTACGGCGAGATCATCGGCATCGCCTTCCAGCTCTCCGACGACCTGCTCGACATCGCCTCCGAGTCGGTGCAGTCGGGCAAGACCCCCGGCACCGACCTGCGGGAGGGCGTGCCGACGCTGCCAGTGCTCTACGCGCTGGCCGGCGACGACACCGACGCGTCGGCGGTCCGGCTGCGGGAGCTGCTCTCGGGCGGCCCGATCACCGACGACGCCCTGCACGCCGAGGCGCTCACGCTGCTGCGCGAGTCGGCCGCGATGAAGCAGGCGCGCGAGACGGTGCGGACCTACGCGGAGGAGGCGCGGGCAAGCCTCGCCCCGCTGCCGGCGGGCGAGCCGAAGCGGGCGATGGAAGCCCTCTGCGACGTCATCGCCGACCGCACCAACTGACCACTCGTCACACCGCTCCGTGCCTCCGCAGCAGGCGGCTGCCCAGCAGCATCAGGGCGGCCGCGCTCAGCATCGCCACGGCTCCGGTCGTCCACATGACGGCGTAACCGGCGTAGTGCGCGACCGCGCCCAGGCCTAGCGGCCCCACGCAGCCTCCCGCGTACACCCCGGTCTGGGTGATCGAGGTGGCGGCGGCCGGCGCCTGTGGGTGGAGCCGGACGACCGCGAAGTTCATCAGGCCCGGCCAGGCCCAGCCGAAACCGAAGCCGAGCACGATCCCGGCGACCAGTGGCACCGGGCCGGGCACGGCCAGCAGGGCGAGGCCCGCCGCACCGGTCGCGAGCAGCGCCGCGATCACGCCGACCTGGCGGTCCGGGCGGCGGTCGGCCTGCCAGCCGCCGGTGATCCGGGAGAGCGCGCAGATCGCGCCGCCGAGCGTGAGCGCGAGGCCGGCCGGTCCCGGGTCGATGCCCCGGTCGACGGCGGAGGCCACCACGAAGGTGCCGAGCGCGTTCGCGGAGGCGGCGGCGAGGGTCGCCGCCACACCGATGACGACGAGCGCCGAGGTGGCCTGCCCGGTCTCGGCGGCCCGGCGGCGGTGCCGGTAATCACGGGGCACGAGCGGGATGGCGGCTGCGGCGGCCACCCCGGCGATCACGAACGCCCATCGCCAGCCGACGGTCAGCGCCACCACCGGTACGGCCGCGCCGGCCAGGAGCGTGCTGACCGGGATGGCGGCCTGTTTGATGCCGAACGTCAGCCCCTGCCGCCGGGCGGGCACGTGCCGGGACAGGCTGGTGTTGCTCGCGAGCTGGCCCATCGCGTTGGCGGCGGCGCCGAGGGCGAGGATCGCCACGAGTGTCCACAGTGACCGCGCGAGGGCGGCGACGGCGATCAGCGAGACGGCGGCGAGGGTGATGCCGGATCGGGCGATTCGGGTGGATCCGTACCGTTCGACGAGCGCGCCGGCCGGGACCGAGGCGAGCGCGCTCGCTCCGAAGTAGGCGGAGACGGCGAGCCCGAGGCCGGCCGGCGAGAAATGGAGCTCGTCGCCGACCTGAACGGCGAGACCTCCCACCAGGAAGACCGGTATCGAAACAGCGATGGTCGTGGTAAGTGCGCCGACCGTCGCCCATCCCGCATTCACGCTGGTGAAACCGGTTCCGTCGGGGTTGATCTTCGCCTGTCGCACTCGACGCAGACTAAGCCAGCGAACGGCCGCCCGGCTGCGGACAGTCCTATTGATCACACCGGCTGTGTAAATCGATCGTGATCCACATGGTTTTGGCATTCCGTCCACGAACGTTTCTTCATATGGTGTAAGTCCCTGGCCTCGGAGGTAGCTGTGCGTGACCCGCTAGCGGAGCCGTCAGATCTCATCCGGAGCGTGTCGCGTGCCCTGCGCGTGCTGGAGTCGGTCGGCCGTGCCCCGCGTGGACTCACCGTCAAGCAGATCGCCCGGCGATGCGAGCTGACCGTCGCGACGACCTATCACCTCGTGCGGACCCTCGCCTACGAGGGATACGTGATCCGCCGCGAGGACGGCACGTACATCGTGGGCCTGGAGATCGCCGATCGGTACCGCGAGCTGGTCTCCGCGTTCCGGGGCCCGCCGGCCGTCGGGGAGGCGCTGCGCCGTGCCGCGCTGGACACCGGTTACAGCCACTACCTGGGCCGGTTCGTCGGTGGCCGGATCGCCGTGACCGCGTCGGCGGAGGGCGCCCGCTCGCCGTTCCTCGACGACGTCGCCCCCGGCTTCGACGAGGGCGGCCACGCCACGGCGCTCGGCAAGGCGCTGCTCGCCACGCTGACGCCGGATCAGCGGTCGCGTTACCTCCGCGACTACGGGATGCGCGGCTTCACGCCGGCGACGCTCACCACGCCGGAGGCGCTCGAGGCCGATCTCGCGGCCGGTGAACGTCGGGGCATGCAGATCGAAATGGGACAGTTCCGGCAAGGTCTGGCATCCGCCGCCGTGGTCGTCGTCGCCGATCGGGACATGGAGCGCCGGCTCGTGCTGGCCTGCTCGATGCCCGCCGCCGAGATGCTGACCTCGGCAAGGGTGGTCCGGGCGAAGCTGACCGCCGCCGCCCGCAACGTCGCCGAAGCCCTCTCCGGAGGCGAGTCCGCGACCGCCTGACTCTCCGCATCGAGGCCGCCACGGCTTGACCGGGGACTCTAAGGAATCGTTGAACCTTACCGCTGAATGCCGCGTACCAGAGACCGGGACGGACGGATCCGGCTGGAGGCGGTACGCATGCGATGCGAGGACGGGCACGATGACGCCGCCTATGTCCTCGGCGCGCTGTCGCCGGCGGAGCGGGCCGCGTACGAACGTCATCTCGCTGCCTGCTCGTTCTGCCGGGAAGCGGTCGCCGATCTGTCCGCGGTGCCGGACATGCTCGACCGTCTCGACGCCGACGAGTTCGCGAAGCTGCTCGACCCCACCCTGACCGGGCCGCCGCCACGCGTCTCGTTCAACCCGGCGATCTCGTCGTCGCCGCCCCGGCCGTCGCGACGCCGCAACTTCTCGATCCGCCTGCTCAGCACGGCGGCTGCCTTCGTACTGGTGATCCTGATCGGTGGTGGTGTGGCGGCCTGGACGCTGAACCAGGACACGCCGACGACACCGCCACCAGGACCAGCCGTCGCGATGAAACCGGTCGAGGACGTCTCCCCGATCACCGCGACGGTCCGGCTCACGAGCACCGCGGGTGGCACCAAGGTCGAGATGAACTGCTCCTACAGCGGATCGGCGGACCAGGCCTACACGTTCCGGCTGATCGCGTACGGGCCGGACGAGGAGAAGGAGCAGCTCGGCTCCTGGCTGGCACAGCCCGGCACCGATTTCCGGATGCCCGGCGCCACCCACTTCGGCGAAGGCAGCCTGTCCCGCCTCGAGATCGTCCGGTTCGACGGCAAGGCGATGCTGGTCTACGAACCCCCGGGATTCGATTGATACTCCTCCCGTTGGCCGTGCCATCAGCAGCGCGGTCAGCGGGAGGGCAGGGCGGCGGTGGCCGGCCCGGCGGTGGCGGCCGTCGCGCCGGCCGCCGCACGTGCCCGGGCGGCCGTCCGGGTGTGCCGGATGCCGTCGACGGTGAAGACGATCAGCGCGAGCCAGACCAGCGCGAATCCGGCTAGCCGGGCCGGCGGCATCGGCTCGTGGTAGAGCAGGACACCGCAGGCCAGCTGCAGGATCGGCGCGACGTACTGCAGGATGCCGAGGCCGACGAGCGGAACCCGGTTCGCGGCGCCCGCGAAGAGCAGCAGCGGCACCGCGGTGGCCACGCCGGAGACCAGCATGAGCAGCGTGTGGGTCGTCGACACGTGCCCGAACTCGGCGCCACCGGAGAGGTTGAGCCAGGTCAGGTACGCGAACGCGGGCAGTGCGAGAACACCCGACTCGACGAACAGGCCCTCGGCCGGCGGCAGCGACATGCGCTTCTTGATCAGGCCGTAGCAGCCGAACGACGCGGCCAGGGTGAGAGCGATGTAGGGCAGGTGGCCGTAGTCGACGGTGAGGATCCCGACGGCCAGCGCGCCGATGCCGACCGCCACCCACTGCCAGACGCGCACCTGCTCGCGCAGCACGGTGACGCCGAGCAGGATGCTGACCAGCGGCGTGATGAAGTAGCCGAGGGCGGTCTCCACCACCCGGGACGAGTTCACCGCCGCGATGTAGGTGCCCCAGTTGATGCCGATCAGCACCGCGGCCAGGGTGATCCCGCCGAGCAGCTTGGGTGTGCGCAGCAACCGGCCCAGGAACGACCAGTTGCGGGCCACGCTGAGCAGCAGCGCCACGAAGAGCACCGACCAGACGATCCGGTGCGAGAGGATCTCCAGCGGCGGGGACGGCTGCAGCAACTTGAAATAGATGGGGAAGAAGCCCCAGAGCGTGTACGCCGTGAGGCCGTACAGATATCCGCGCCGCTCATCGCTCATGACTGTCACCGTAAGGTCGGCCAGGGGGAGCGGTCCTTGCTTTTATGTCCCAGGCCACAAGGCCAATTCCGGGTGGCTGGCCTGTTACCTGTGCTGAAGGGCGCCCGAATGGGCGCCCTTCGCAAACGTCTGGACTGTCCGGCGGACCTAGTCGTCGCCGTCCGGGACCAGCATGTTGAGCACCCAGCTCACGATGCCGACCAGCAGCGCGCCGAGCAGCGCGGCCGGCCAGAAGCTGTCGACGTGGAAGCCGAGGCCGACCTGCCCCGCGATCCAGCTGGTCAGCATGAAGAGCAGGCCGTTCACGACGAGCGCGATCAGGCCGAGCGTGAGAACGTAGAGACCGCAACCGAGGACCTTGATGATCGGCCGCAGAACCGCGTTGACCACACCGAAGATCACCGCGACGGCGATCAGCGTGCCGGCTTTACCGGCAGCGGTGTCGGAGGTCAGGTCGATTCCGTCGATCACCAGGGTCGCGATCCACAGCGAGACGGCCGTGATCAACAGCCTGATGAGGATGCCCATGGCAGGGGATCGTGCCACGCCCGGGCCAGGGTTGGGAGCGACACCCCACGATCTTCATCCAGGTGCGATCAAGGAAACCGGTCAGATCGAGATTTGTCGCTTATTTTGGTGTAGGGCGATGTGTCGGGCGGGGTGCCCGATCAGGACTTTCTCCACGAATGTCGGCGCCGGCGCGGCCCAGCGGACGGCCTTGTTCGTGATGATCGCGACGAGGTCCGGCGGCATCTCGGTCAGCGCCGCGGCGGTCCCGTCGCCGAGATCGAGGACCGGGTCGAGCAGAGCCGCCTCGTCCGGGCCGAGGGTCTGCAGCAGAAGCAGGTCGGCGGAAGCGGCGAGGTCCGGGTCCGCCTCGTCGAGGACGGTCAGCGTGGTGGTCCACGGCGCCGGCTCGGCGATGTCCGTGCCGTCGTCCCCGACCAGGAGGGTGGGGCGGAGCTGGGATCCGGCCGGGACGCCGGCCGGGTTCAGGGCCAGCGACTCGTCGTCGACGGCCTGCCGCAGCGTCGCCCAGGCCGCCGGTCGATTGGTCCTGACCACCACCCGGGCGCCGATGCCGAGCGACCGGAACGCGATGAGCTGGGCACATCGCGCGCTGCCGACCAGCACCATCCGGCTGGGAGCGGCACGGAACGGGCGGATCAGCACGGCTCGGCCCTGGCGGTTGTGCCCGAGCAGCAGGCCGTGGTCGATCACGGGCAGGGCGAGGCCGGCGGCGAACGGCGCTTGCGGCGGGCGGTTCGCGAGGGGCAGTGTCGCCGCCAGCGCGGGCAACTGCTCACCGTCGCAGCGGTGGGCCGCGAACCGCTCGCTCGCCAGCAGGTCGCCCAGGGCCCGGGCTGCCGTCTCCAGGGCGGCCGGTTCGGGCGCGGCGATCCGGACCAGGACGGTCACCGGGCTCAGAGTCAGGGCGACGGTGGTGGCGGCGGCCGGCAGGTGCAGGAGCCGGGTCAGCAGGCGGGCGGAGACGACGGCGCCCGGTTCGGGACGGCAGCGGAACGTCGCCAGGGTCAGGCCGCCGGCGGTCACGCTGCTCCACGATTCGTGCAGGGCGTCACCGGGATCCAGGTCGGCTTCCGGTCGTACCGTCTCGGTGGCCTTCAGCTTGCGGACCAGGGACTTCACCGCGCGGCGGCGATCGTCGCCGGACAGGCCGTTCGATCGGATCGCCAGCACCGCGCGGAAGTGGGCGAGCGGGACGTCCGGGCCGAGCGAGCGGTAGGAGATGGCCGGGGCGCCCGCCTGATCCACCGGGGCCGGTCCACCGCACAGCACCAGGCGCAGGTCGAGGCGCTGATCGTCGCTCAACATCCGCAGCGGCGGGAGGGCCGGGAGATCGAGGAGGGTGACCGGGCCGGGATCGTCGAGCTGTGCCGCGACGGCGAGATCGTGGAAGCGGGTGGTCCGGCGGCGGGTGGCGAAACCGGTCATCGCTGCGAGCCACTGGTAGGCCCAGAGGCCGCGGATCCGTACCCAGGTGATCACCAGCAGCGCTGCGGCGGCCGTGGCGCAGAGAATCATGGTGAGCCCACCGCGCGCGGCGCTCAGCAGCGCCAGCGCGGCGGCGGCCTGCGTCGCCACCAGCTGGTGGAGAGGTGCGCATCCACTGCGGACGGTCGACGCCACACCCGGATGGTAAGGCCCATCCGCAGCCGGTTGTCCACAGGCTGTGGATTGTGCCGCCGCCTCGGACCGGAATGTCGCTAGCGTCGGACGCGGCTGCCATCCCTAGTGATCTGCGTCGATGGCATGCGACAGTCCACAAGAGATGGGAGGGCGTTCGGCATGATCGAGACCCAGGCGGAGGCGGCCGTGATGCTGCGGACCGCGGCCAGATTCGAGCAGGTGAACGATGCGCTACAGGGCACCTTGCGTACGCTTATGTCGGAATTATCGGTGTTGAGCGGCTCCTGGCGAGGGCAGGGGGCCATGGCCTTCGAGCGGGTCAAGGCCGACTATGCGGCCGACCTGCGGAACCTCGGGATGGCCCTGACCGAGACCGCCGAGGCGATCCGGGCCGCGAGCGCCGGATATCAGGCCGCCGACGCCGGCGCCGCCGCCCGGCTGACCCGGGCCGGCCAGTGATGAACGACGGATTCCTCCAGGTCGGTCACGGTGCGCTGCGGCAGGCCGGCGCCGACATCGACAAGGCCCTCGCCGCGCTGCGGAACCAGCTCGACCAGCTCGAACGTGACGCCGGTCCGCTCGTCGCGACCTGGTCCGGCAGCGCACGGGAGGCCTACGAGCAGCGGCAGGCCCGGTGGCGTGCCGCATCCGAGGACCTTCAGGGTCATCTCCGGCGGATCAGGCTTGCGCTGGAGGAGTCGGCGGCCGACTATGCGGAGACCGAGCGGGCGGCGGCCGAGCGATTCCGATGACCGATTCGTCCGGTCCTGGAGGGTCGCCCGTTAGCGTAATGGACCTGGCCACTTGCGCAGCTACCATCAGTGGTTGGATGATCGCGCCCGGCGATCAATAGTGGCTTGCGGGGTCCGCCGGATCTCGTGCCGGGAACGCTGCGAATACGGTCCAGCAGTCAGCATGCCGCCGCCCATTGTGATTGCGGCCTGACCTTGTAGGTTATACGCGTTGAGTTGGCCCGTTCGCAGCGTGGGGAGAGGTGGACGTGTCCGAGTGGGAACCGGCTACGGACGCCGAGATCGCGATGCGCGATGCGTTGCGCACCGACGACCAGGAGTCCTACTTCCGTATTCTCGCCGGTGTCGACCTCCTGTTACCAGTCTCCGCCGACGCGCTCGCGGGTCTGGCGCCGCTGGGCTGGGGGACGTGGAGCACCGGTGGGCGTACGCATGTGCTCGCCTTCACCTCCCAGGCCGCACTGAAGTCGTGCCTCGCTGACTACAGCGGCTCCGCGCGCCGCGTGCCCTACGCGGAGCTCGCCAACACCTGGCCCAACCTCGAGTGGTGGCTCGCCGTCAATCCCGGCCTGCCGATCGAGGGATACCTTCCGGCCTGGTTCGTGGCCCAGCTGGCCCGCGGCGACCTGCGCCTGCCCACGCGCGGCCCGGGCCGCGACGCTCAGGGCGGCACCTCCAAGATCCAGGAGCTGGGGGCGGCCGCGCTGGCCGCCAGCCGTGGCGGTGAGGCGCCCGCTGGTGGGCCGGCCTATCCGGCTGCCGCTTCCCCTGCGTCTTCGCCGTCTTCTTCGTCGCCTTCTTCTTCGCCGGCGCCGGTCGCTGCGGCGCTCGGTGCTGGTCCTGGTTCTGCCGGCCCCGGCGCTTCGGGCTTTGTAGCGCCTTCCGTGGCTCCGATTCCGCCGGTCGGTTCGCCCGGTGGTGCCGCCGGTTCGCCTAGTGGGCCTGGTGGTCTGCCGGTGCGGACGCCGGGGACTACCGCTCCTGGTGGCGCCGCCCCGGTGAGTGCGCCGGCGGGTCCGCTCGGCCAGCCGGTTTCCTCTTCGCCGGCGCCTGCCCCGCTCGCTCCGCCTGTCCCGCCCGCGCCTGCTTCGACGCCGGGTGGTCTGCCGGTCCGGACTCCGGGCACGGCCGCGCCCGGCGGCACTCCCGCCGGCTACCAGCCGCCGCCGCCCGCTGCCACGCCGGCGGCATACCAGCAGCCGTCCGCTGCCACGCCGGCCGCTGCCACGCCGGGCGCGTTCCAGCAGCCGTCCGCTTCCACGCCGGCCGCGTATCAACCGCCTGCTGCGGTCCCGGCCGCGTATCAACCGCCCGCTGCCACCCCGGCCGCCTACCAGGCGCCGGCCGTGCCCGCTCCTTCTGCCTATCAGGTGCCGGCGGTGCCCGCGCCCGGCACCTACCAGCAGCCGCCCGCCGCTTCCTCGGCCGCTGCTGCCTTCCCGTCAGCCGCTGCTGCTTTCCCGTCGGCTGCCGGTTCGCCGTCGCTCGCCGGTCCGGCCGGCACGCCTTCCTCGCCCGGTTCGCCGTCTTCGTCCGGGTCTGCTGGTCTTCAGTCGCCGCCCGGATCGCCGTCTTTGTCCGGGTCGGCTGGTCTTCAGCCGTCGTCTGGGGTGCCGTCGTCGTCTGGGGTGCCGTCGTCTGGAGTGCCGTCGTCTGGGGCGCCCTCGTTGACCGGTCCGGCCGGGTTGCAGCCGCCGGCTGTGGCTGGTGGGTCGGCGGCCGGTCCTGCTGTCGGTGGGCCTACGCCGGGAGCGGGGATCGCTACGCCGGGGTGGGACAAGGCAGGGATGCCGTTCAACCCGGAAGAGGATCCGCGCGGGCCGTTGCAGGACCTGAAGGCGCCGCTGCCCGTCCGTACGCCGATGGCCAACACGCCGCCGGTCCCGGAACACGTGGCGCCCTACGACCCGGCGGAGACCCCGTTCGCGCCGAGCTGGTCCGGACAGCGCCCGCCCGGCGCCCCGGTCTCGGCCGCGCCGATCTCCGCCACCCCGGCCTCAGCCGCTCCTCACCCGAGTAGCCAGGCTTCAGGCATCCCGGCTTCAGGCATCCCGGCTTCAGGCATCCCGGCTTCAGGCATTCCGGCTTCGGGTGGACAGGCCTTCGGCGCGCCCGCTGGCGGTGCTCCGGCCATGGGCGCTCCGCTTTCCGCCGCTCCTGCTTCGGCTGCGCCTCTCTCCGGCGCCGGTTCGGCTCTGCCGCGGCGTCAGCCCGGGCAGTCCGCCGGTTCGTCTCAGGGTGGTGCCGCGGCGGCCTTCACCAGCTTCCCGGGTTTCGCGCCGGCTGGTGCGGGACCGGCGACGCCCGCGCCCGCAGCACCCGCCTTCCCGCAAGGTCCGGCGTCTCCGCTGGCAGCCGCCGCGCAGACAGGAACGGGCTCGCCGAGCCTCCCGGGAACGGAGGGAGCGGCGAATCCGCTTCCCAGGCGGCAGGTGACCCCTCCGTCGGAGCGGCCGGCGTCGATGGCGGCTGCCGCTCAAGCTCTCGGTTCTGGTCGGCAGCCCGGTGAGCAGGCTGCGGCCGGCGCTGACCGGTTCGGGCCGTCCGGACCGCCGCCGTCCATCCAGCCGCCCTCGGTGCAGTCGGCCGCCGCGCAGCCGGCTCAGGGTCAGGCGGCTCAGGGACAGCCGGGTGTCGGGCAGCAGGGATTCGGGCAGCTGAGCGCACCGGCCAGTCCGGCCCTTGCGCCGCCTGTCATTCCGGGCCCGCCGAACGCCCGGCAGGGGCTGTCGTCCGGCTACACGCCGGCGTCGTTCGCTACGCCGACTCCGGCGCCCTACTCGGCCCCGCCCGCTCCGCAGATTCCCGGTATGCCGCCGCAGGGCAGCCCGGCTTCGGCGTACGCGACGACCGGGTACGGGAACGCCCACACGACCCAGGTCATCCCGGTGACGCCGGCGGCGTACGGAAACACCAGCCCGGCAGCGTCGAACCTCGGCGTGACCGGCTCGGCGACCGGTGGGCAGGCGCCGCAGGACAACCCGGACGCTGTCGAGTTCGTGCCCGCTAACGACGTCGAACGGGACCTGCAGGACGCCGCCGACGCCGGGAACACCGACGTGTTCCTGTCGACGCTGCTGCTGGCGAACGTGCTGGTGCCGGTCGCGAGCCATTCCCGTCCGGGCAGTTCGCCGGGCGAGTCGGGCTTCGCGTTCCTGCCCGAGGACGTCGACGGTGAGCGGTTCCTGATCGTCTTCACCAGCAAGGACCGGCTTTCGGATCATTTCGGCGAGCCCACTCGTACGGTCGGGGTCCGCTTCTACGAACTGATCCGCAATTGGCCCGACCCGTCCTGGTCGTTCGCGGTGAACCCGGGCACGCCGGTCGGCGCGAAGTACCCGGGCGCCCAGATCATCCAGCTCGCGAACTGGGCCACCGAGGCCGGACTGGGCGCGGACCCGGTCGAGGGGCCCGCCGCCGAGGACGCGGTCAGCCCGGTGCCGGCGCCGGAACCGGCGAGTGACGAGGCGCAGTCCGCCACCGTCATGCAGAAGACGATCTCGGCCGAGCAGGTCGACTACTACCTGGATCGTGGATACGACCGGGTGGCCGGTTTCGTGCACCGCGCGTCCGAGGTCGAGCACCTGCGTACCCCGGCGGAGCTGTTCGGCGCGCTCGGTCTCTACTACGAGGCCTCGCCGTTCCAGCCGGATGCCAAGGAGGCGTTCGTGCTGCGCTGGCCGGCGTACCGGCCCAGCCTGTACCGGATCCCCTACGGCGGGCAGAACGAGCAGGCGCTGCGGGCCATGGACGGCTGGGTGATCGAGCGCCCGCCGTTCCGCGGCAACGGTTTCGCGCCCGGCGAGGGCCGGGACGTCATCGCCGAGTTCAAGGTGGACAGTGTCCGGCTGCCGCACGGCGCGCAGCTGTGGCAGATCGACGCGGACGGCAACGAGCGGATGCTGGCGATCTTCGACGCGGATGCTCCGCTGTGGCGCCGGGTGGGTGAGCAGTGATGCGTGACGGCTACGTGGTGACCTGGCAGGGCCGGGAGTTCGACGCGGCGCCCGACGGGGACAAGGTCCGCATCTACGCGACCGCTCCGCAGGACGGCTTCGAGGAGATCAAGCCGGGCCGTTTCGTGCGGGTTCTCGAGCCGGATGAGTACGAGGAGATCGCGTACGTCCGCACGCTCTGCACCTGGCGAGGCGAACCGTTCATCGTGCTCGCCGAGGCGGACAGCTGGCTGCGCCTGGAGTACACCGGTGGTCGTGCCCCGGTGGCCCGCCGCCTGGGTCTGGAAGAGTTCGACTACGGCGTCTACCAGGGCTGGGCCCCGGCCAACGAGGTCCGGGACCGCTACGAACACCGCATGTAGCTAGCTCGGCGTCTTCAACCAGCGGAGGATTTCGCCGGTCACGACGTCGGGGGCTTCGCGGTGCAGGAAGTGGCCGGTCTCCGGGATGAGGCGCCATTCGTACGGCGCGGTCACGTACCGGCCGGAGCCCTGCGCCGTCCTCGGTAGCACAGCGGTGTCGAGCGCGCCGTGCAGTTGCAGCGTGGGCACGCTCGACGGGCGCTGCATCAGCTTCACGAACCGGTATCCCTGTAGTCGCAGCGCGCTGCGCGCCACCCAGCGGTAGGCCTCCAGGGCGCAGAAGGCGGCCTGCGGGATCTGCATGGCTTGGCGGCAGCGGTACGCGTAATCGCCGAACTCGTCGGTGACAGCGAACTTCGGGCTGCTCCACTTGGTCATCAGCTCGCCGACCAGCGCGGCGTCGTCGCGGGTCAGGACGTGTTCGAAACGCGGCACCTGGAAGCGCAGCACGGCCGATGAGGCGTTGAGCTGGCCGCGCGGGTCGGCGAAGAGGGCCGCCCGCAGGCGCAGCGGGTGCGCGGCGCCGAGGACGACGAGCCGGTTGACCAGTTTGGGATGGAAGGACGCGGCCGCCCAGCCGACCATGCCGCCGGCGCCGGCCCCGACGACGGTGGCCGAGCGCTCACCGAGAGCCCGGATCAGGCCGGTGACGTCGGCGGCCATCGTGTAGCCGTCGTATCCCCGGGGTGGCTTGTCGCTGGCGCCGTATCCCCGGAGGTCGATGGCGGCCGCCCGGTAGCCCGCGTCGGCCACCCGGATCATGATGTCGTTCCAGGCCCACCAGAACTCGGGGAAGCCGTGCAGGAAGAGCACGAGCGGCCCGGTGCCGACCTCGGCGACGTGGAAGCGGCTGCCGTTGGCGCCGACGAAGCGATGGCTCCACGGCCCCTCCGCCAGTACGAACGACTCGTCCATCATGTGGTCAGCCTATGCGCCACTGTCACGGGCGCTCGCGCAGACTCACGTGATCGGTTCGGCGGCGGTCATCGCCATGAGATTGCCGGGGCCGCAGTAGATCCGGATGAGCGTGGTCTCGAGGTACACCTTCGCCCGTTTGCCCTGGGGCAGCTCCAGCCCGTCGGCGTTGTAGAGCGCGTACCTCGTACCGTCGTCGGCGAGGAAGCCGTAGCACGGACCTTGACCACCGCGGGTGACCGATCCGCTGACCCAGCCCGTCACCGGGGGCTTGTCACCCGGTTCGCGCGGAATCTCCGAGGGGGATGGGCCGGGGACGGCGGAGGGCGAGAGGCTGGGAGCGAGGGAGGCGGGGGAACCGGGTGAGCCCGGCGAATCCGCTGAATTCGCGCAGCCGGCGAGGACGAGGACCGCCGCGGTGGCGACAGTGGGAAATGCGCGCATTCCGGTGAGACGGTCCGGGGCCGGGAGCGGTTCCCGGAGACCGGAGTCCCCGGGAACCGCACAGTCACTTCGCCGTCACGGTGCCGACGTCCAGCCGCTGGTTCGCAGTGGACGCCATCGGCTGTTTCACCTCGACGATGATGTTGTATTCGCCGGCCATCGGCACGTTCGTGACCGCTTCATAGACGCCCTGTCGTCCGGACATCTCGGCCATCACGATCGGGCCGTTCTTGTGCGCCATCGGCATGGCCACCATGTCGGTGTACGCGACGACCTGCCCCTTGGTGATCGGGTCATAGCTGCCCGGGGCACTGACCCTCGCCTCGATCCGCACCTGGAGGTCGCCCAGGTGCTCACTGGTGATCGAGATGGCGGCCGCCGGCTCCGCGGCGTTGTTCTGCTCCGCAGCGGCCGGCGGTGAAGAGGCGACCGGTTCGGCGGTGCGCGGCCGGGTGGCGAGGAAGCCCACCACGCCGATCACCAGCGCGGCGGTCATCCCGATGCAGATGCCCAGGATCAGGCCCTGCCGGAACGGCTTCGGCTGCGAGCGCCGCGGCCTCCCCTTGCGGGCCGGTTTCTTGCCGTGCCGCATCTCGGCGGGCAGACGCCACTTCTCCTTGCCCATGGTCATCACGACACCGGCTTGTCCGGCAGGGCGATCAGGCCGCTCTGCGCTGTCGCGTGTACCCGGAAGATGCCCCATTGTCCACTGACCAGATGCCGTGCCAGTGTCCCGGACCGGTACAGGTAGTCACCGGCCGCCGCCCGTCTGCCGCCGGCGCCGCCGGTGACTGCCGGGTCGAGGACGATCTGGTACGACACCCCGGGGTTGAACTGGCCCTGGGTGGCCGCCAGTTGCGACTGGGCGTCGTTCGGCGCCCGCCGCCACAGGTGGTCGTGCAACGCGAAGCTCGTGGACCGCGCGTCACCGACGGCCTGACCGACGTGGAACACCGTCTTGTCCCCGCCGTACGCCTGGAACGTCGGCGTGGCCGGGTCCCCGTGCACATAGGAGCTGAAGATGTTGGTGATGTTCTGGTCGGCGGCGTATCGGTGGGACCAGGGTTCGTTGGTGTAGTTGATCGAGAAGTCGCCCTGGTCCTCGGCGTCGTCGGCCTCACTGCTCGGCGTCTGGGCCAGGTCGAGGTTGTCCGGCACCGGCTGGTCGTCGGCCGGGTTGCCGTTGGTGTCCTTCCGGAACAGCGCCAGGTCGCTGTTCATCAGCACGATGTTCTCCCGGAAGTCCGGAACCGACGGGTTGGCGATCACCGCGCTGGTTCCGCTGGCCAGCGGGGCTCCGGTGGCCGGATTGAGGTACGTCGACCCGGTCGGCTCGATGATCAGCGCCCCGTAGAGGCCGTGCGTGGCGTGGTGCATCGGGTCGGCCATGTCGCGCAGCATCGCCATGCCCGGGGGCGTGTTGAGCAGCCACCGGTAGAGCTTCTGCTCGCCGGGTCCGGCCGTCCGGTCGTAGCCGTTCTGCGTGCCGACGTTGACCCCGGACGAGAAGCTGTAGTGCGTGGTCAGCTGCGGCCGGATCGATACCCTGTCGCTCACCTTGAGCGGCTGGAAGCCCGGGACGTTCACCTCGTTCTTCGGTGGCTGGTCCAGGCAGTCCGGATAGCTGAGATGGCTGGTCCGGTAGCCCAGCTGCCCGGGTTCGACCCCTTCGAAGCAGGTCGGTCTCATCTTGGCCGGGTCGAGCTTGTTCTTCAGCGTGACCTCGACACAGTCGCCCTGGTTGGCCCGGATCACCAGGGGCTCGTTCTTGACGGTGTTGTTCAGCCAGTCCGACTCCAGGGCGTACTGCAGGCCGTTGGGGTCGTGGTCGCCGGCCTTGTTGTAGGTGATGTCCCGGTTGATCGCCACGATGCTGAAGGCCTTGACCGGCGCGCCACCGCAGGGGTTGCCCGGCGGCTGGGTGATCGGCTTGGGCGGGATCGTCGGCTGCTCGTTGATGCAGTTCAGCGCGTTGGCGGTGTTGTCCGGCAGCGGGTAGAGGGCGATCTTCGGCGCCGGTGGCGGATCGTCCGGTCCTGGTGAGATCGCCGCGCCGTACGTCTGACATCGGAAGACCCGCAGATGTCCCCACGCGCCGAGGAACATGTCGTCGGCGCCTCCGAGGTAGTAGAGCTCGTCCCGGTCGATCGGATAGAAGTGATAGCCCTCCGACTGGGATTTGACCTGCATCTCGAAGTATTCGAGGATCCCGATGTGCTGGGCCGAGACGATGTTGGACCCGTCGTCCTTCGGCTCATGTCGCCACCTGGCGTCGATGTTGATGCCGTGTGACTCCTCCTGGGACAGCTGGAATATTCGCCATTTGATCCGGTCGCCGCGGAACGCCGCTGGTGTCGGCGTATACGGGAGGCTGCCCCACGCATCGGTCTGGGCCTCCGTGGGTTGCACGGTGAAGACCTGCGATGGATCTCGGTCCCGGCGTGCTTCGAACGGTTCCAGCCGGTAGTTGATGCCCATCACGCCGTAGTCGTCGTTGCTGGACGGGAACTTCGCCGGGTAGATCGGCACCCCGTCCTTGGTGACGAACTGGTCGTCGTTCGTGGTGTTCGGGTCGGCGGGTTTGAACATCGGCACGTGGTCCTCGATGAAGAGGGACACGTTGCGGTAGTCGTACCCGTCGGTCTGGGTGCCGTTGTAGTCGGTCGTCGCCGTGCAGTGCACCGCGACGATCGTGCCGATCTTCACTTCCTGGTTGGTCCGGCCGTCCCGGAAGACGCAGCCGGCGTCGTGGATCGTCCCGCCACCGAACAGGCCGGCGTCCTGGTGGACGTTGGCGTAGAAGTGGTCGTGGAACGAGTTCGTCGACGTGTTCTCGTGCACGAAGTTCCGGTACGTGATCGTCTGACCGTTGCCGTCGGCGGCCCCGTCCGCGCCCTCGTCGTAGTTCCACCCGTTGGCGGCGCCGTCCGAGGAGAGCACGTCGAACTGGACCATGTGCTGGTGCAGGCCGACCTCGTTGGTGACCTGTCTTCGGTCGAAGGTGGTGCCGCCGTACTCCAGTGGCAGCCGGTTCGTCAGCTTGTAGATCACGCAGTCGCCGACGTTGAGCAGCGGGGAGAACGGCTCCGGTTTCTTACCGGCCAGGACCGCGTCCCGCTCGGAGTTGAGGACGTAGACCCGGGACTGCGGGTTCGTCCACTTCACCGTGGGGTTGTAGGTCTGACTCAGCTGGATCGCCGATATCTCGAACTCCTTGACCGGCCGGCCGGTCGGACATGGGTTCTGGAAGAAGCCGCCCGCCACCTGTGCGCCGGGGTCGGCCGCGGCCTTCTCCTTGGCGGTCGGCGGGAACGTGCCGGCGGTGCCGCGGTCGGTGACGCCGAGCGGCGGTTTCGGCGCCTTGAACCCGAAGACGCCCGGTACGAAGTGCGGGTAACCGGTCTTCGTCGCGTCCGGTGACGGCGGGGCGGCCTTGTCGGTGACCGTGGGCTGGTAGTCGAAGTCGGCGAGCGGTTCCAGCCGCGGGATCGGCGTACCGTCGGGATTCTTCCTCGTCCCGTCCTCGAGCTTGTCGAAGGTGCGGTTGAGGCCCCACATGCCGGTCGCGAAGTGCGGATAGAGGTGGCAGTGGAAGATGATGTCGCCGAAGGTCGCCTGCTTGTCCTTGTGGGCTGATCCGGCGCCACCCTGGACCACCAGGTCGTAGTGCGCGCCGGGGGAGACCGACTGCACGTCGAGGATGTTCGTCGTCTTGGTGATGTGGTTCGGGCTGCTGATCGCGTCCAGCCCGCCCTCGTCCTGCGGGTCGTAGGCCCACCGGTTCACGTGCCAGTGGAAGGTGTGCGTCTCGAACTCGGCGGCGTGCATGAGCCGCACCTGCGCCGGCTCGCCCCGGTAGTTCGGGAAGACCAGGTCGCCGCCGCCCGGGTCGCCGTAGACCCAGGAGGACAGCGAGGTCTCCTCACCGACGCACTCGTTGGCCTTGTAGCCCTGCCCGGACACGGTGGCCGCGGGACAGCCGAGTTCCTCCCGGTTGAAGGTCGGCTCGGCGCGGTAGTTGAACGCGAACCACTCGAGCTTGATCGGCACCTGCTCGTGGTACTGGATGATCGCGTCCGCGTCCCCTCCGCCCAGGCCCGGCAGCGTGTCCTTGGTCAGGACCGCGAGCTGCGCGGAGGTGGGTTCGAGGCACTCGGTTCCGACGTTCTCGTCGTCGTCGCCGTCTCCGCCGCCCCGGCAGTACCGGGTCAGGATGCCCGGCTCGGCCTCCACCTCGTCGTGCATGAACAGCACGTTCTCGCGGAAGTCCTTGTTGTTCGGCCGCTTGATGATCGCCCGGGTGCCGGACGCGATCGGGCCGCCGGTGCGCGAGTCGACCCAGGTGGCGTCGCTCGGCTCGACGACGATCGCGCCGAACGCCCCGAAACTGTGCGAGCCGATGTACTGCTTCGACCCGCCGGCCTGCGTCTGGATCGAGGAGAAGTCCGCCCCGTCCTTGAACTGGAACTCGCCCTCGGCCTGCGCGTACAGCAGGTAGGTGAGGGAAGCGCCGGGCGCGGCGGTGGAGTCGGGGTTGTTGCCTACCGCCGTACCGTCGGCGGTCTTGACGTCGTAGTCGAGACCGTCGAAGTGCATCGACGCGTTCGGCGCCTTGGCGGGGTCGAAATCGTTCTTCGGCACGGTGAGCGCCGGCGCGAACTCCCGGGCGCCGAGCGTGGACGAGCCCGCCGCCTTCTTGATCTCGCCGGGCAGGGTGTAGATGGCCGAGTCCCGCACCGTCCGATCCAGCTGAGGCGCCGCCTCGTGCAGCCGGTTGGTGAACTTCACCGAGACGCAGTCGCCCTTGTTGGCGCGGATGGTGAGCGGTTCGATCAGGTCGTTGACGTTCGCCTTCGACGGGTCGGCGGCGTACTTGAAGTTCTGCCGGACCGTCGCGATGTTCGCGTCGAGGACGTACATCCGGCCTTCCGGTACGACGTCACCGAACCTGTTCAGGAAGAGCGGCAGGTTGATCAGCGAGACGTCGAACGTCTTCGTCGGCGCGCCGGTGACGCACGGGTTCACCGGTGCCCCGGCCTTGGGCGGCACCACAGCCGCGGCGGTGGCCTGACTGACCATCCACATGGCGCCGGCGACCAGGCCCATCCACAGGCCGGCTCCGACGGTGAGGGCGACCCGTACCGGGCCGCTGGGCCGTCGACGCGCACTGAGCAGCACGTACGCGGCGAACGTCGTAATCAGTAGTAGGGGTATGAGATCGATGGGTGTAGACACTCCACCTCCTGACGCAGGGACAACGAGGCCCAGCGCAGGAGTCATCGACCAGCGGCGTGGCCCCGTTTCCACAGCTACTGTCGATCGTGAAAGTAATCGACATACTTGCATGTGTCTATGTGATTCCCACGAAAGAGGCCCGCCCGGGCCATCCCGGACGGGCCTCTTCGCCGTGCTTGTTACTCGGTGACGGCCGTGATGGCGACCGAGCCGCGGCCGACGACCGCGCCCTCGTCCGTCACGATCGACACCTCACCGAACATCGTCCGGCCCGCCGGCGGCACCGAGGCCGCGGTGACCGAACCGGTGACCGTCGCGCTCTTCCCATTGGACAGGGAGAACGCCGTGCTCTGCGTGGTGATGCCACCCAGGGCGGGGCTGTAGTAGACGTCCAGGTAGTCGTACGCCGTGGTGCCGGCCGGCACCGCGTAGCCGTCCACCAGGACCGTGTAGGTGCCGGCGGCCGGGTTGGCGACCGAGACGGCCTCCTCCGAGTCACCGTCGGCCTGCTGCTTCACGACCTGGCCGGCCTCGTTGTAGAGAACCAGGTCGAGGTCGGCGGCGGCGTCACTGGTGTTGCCGATCGCCACGTCGAGCCGCTGGACACCCGAGGGCACCACGACCTCGTACGTCTGCTGCTCGTGGTTGGCGATCGTCGGCCGCGCCTTGAAGCCGCTGCCGAGCGGGCCGCCCTGAGCCGTCAGGTTGACCGGGCCGAAGTTGTTCGTGACCGTCCAGGTCAGCGGGGTCGCCACACCGGCCTTGACGCTGGGCAGCGTCACGGCGGCCGGGTCGACGGTGACCCCCTGGACCTTCGCGGTCAGCTTGTACGGGTTGTTCAGCGACGGCGACGTACGCCGGGACTCGACCTCGAGCTCCCAGATGCCCGGGATCGGGTTCTCGTACGACCGCTCCTGCGGCTTGCAGGCGTTCGCGTCGGAGAAGTTGGTGTAGCAGGCGGTGCTGGCGGTCGACTCGACCGGGACACCCCACGGGTTGATCGCGATCCAGCGGGTCTGCGAACCGGTCGCGATGCCGGACAGGTTCACCTGCAGCGCGGTCGCGCCCTCCGGCACGATCACGAAGTACGACGTGGTGGAGTTGCGGTCCACCGAGCCGGAGAAGGCCTCGGTGTACGACGGCTTCTTCGTCTCGACGCCGGTGACCACCGTGTTGAGCACCTCGAAGTCCACGACCGGCGTACGCGGGTCGTCGACCTTGAGGATCGCGCTGCTGACGCCCTGAGCGGGCTTGACCTTGACCTTGACGCTGACGGTCTTGTTCAGCGGCAGGTCCACCGAACCGGCCGACGAGAACACCTTGCGGTCGCCGATCCAGCTCAGGTTGTGCTTCACGGTCTTGGCCGGGCCGCTGGTACGGGTCAGCTTGACCGTGACGGTCTTCTCCTTGCCGACCGCGTAGCCACCGTCGCCGGCGGCGCAGCGGTTGTAGATGCCCTTACCGGTGTTCGGGGTCGCCAGCTGCTCGGAGAGCGGCGTGCAGACCGGGGCCGACGAGGTGTAGGTCCGGGTCTCCGACTGCTTGGTGAGCAGCTTCCAGGCGGCCGGGACGTCCATCTGGCCGTAGCCCTGGGCGTGCACCTTCTCGCCCTTGATCGGGTCGGCGGTGGTGTAGAGCGCCCGGCGCAGGCCGGCCGGCGTGACGCCGAGGTCGGTCTGCTTGGCCGCCGAGAGCAGCAGCGCGACGCCACCGGTCGTCTGCGGCGCCGACATCGAGGTGCCGTTCTGCATCGAGTAACCGGCCGGCAGGGTGTAGCCGACCGTGTCCAGCTGGGCGAGGGTCTCCCAGGTCGGGACCGTGGAGATCGCCGAGCCGGGCGCCGCGAGGTTCGGCTTGAAACCGCCGTCCTCACGCGGGCCCCGCGACGAGAAGTTGAACAGCTGCAGGTCGCGGCGGGTGACCGAGCCGTAGTTGGCGAGCCAGGTCTCCTTGCTGATGCTGGCCGCCGAGCTGATCACGTCGGTCGCGACCGACGGGTCGCCGATCGTGTTGGTGCCCGGGCCGGAGTTGCCGGCCGAGATCACGATCTGAACGCCGTAGACGTCGATGAGCTCGTCGTAGAGCTCGGCGCGGGCGTTGTTGCCGTCGTTCAGGGCCGGGAGGCCACCGATCGACACGTTGATCACGTCGACGCCGCGGTTCACGACCAGGTCGACCATGCCGGTGGTCAGCGAGGCCGCGGTGCAGCCGCCGCCCCACGAGCAGGACCGCGCGGAGACGATCTTCGCGCCCGGCGCCTGACCGTCCAGGTTGGCGTTGCCGAACAGGTCGTTACCGGCGGCGATACCCGCCACGTGCGAGCCGTGCATGCCCTCGACGATGCCGATGTTGACGAAGTCCGCGGTCGGCGGCAGCGTCGGGTCCTGGTACGGCGCGAGCGAGACGTCCTCGCGGTACTCGACGACGAACGGCATCCGCTCCGCGACGTCGGTGGCGGGGTTGTCGGTACCGAAGTAGCCGACGTCGTACTTCTCCTTGTACGGCCGCATCACGGCGTCGTCGGTGAAGTCGAAGTTCTGGTTCACGTCGACACGGATGTCGTGGCTCACCGGGTCGTAGAGGACGCCCCACCGGTCGGTGGTGTCGCCGTCCCGGTTCACGTCACCGGCGGGCTCGGAAGCCGTGGTGATGTTCTCCGAGAAGCGGTTGATCGTCCAGGTGCCGGCCGGGGCGGTCCAGGTGGCGCCGCCGTAGGTGAAGGTCGGGCCGGTCACCGTGGTGAGCATGGCCCGCCAGGTCCCGTCGCTCTCGGTCACCGGGTCGGTCGCCGTCACCCAGTCGACGATCTTGCGCTCGCCGGTGGTGGTCTTCTGCAGGGCCGGGTGAGCCAGGTCCACACCGGAGTCCATGATGCCGATGGTCACGCCGCGGCCGTCGTACTTCGGGTTCTTCTTCTTGAAGTCGACCGAGCCCGTCTCGCCGGTGGGCATGTACGGGTTGTCCGCGGGCGTGTTCGCGCCCGGGCCGGACGGCGTGGCGGCCTGCTTGGCGGCGTTCTTGCTCGCCGGCAGATCCGTCTCGGGCAGCTTGATGGTCTCGTCCAGGTCGACGGCCGAGACGCCGGGCAGGTTCGCGGTGCTCAGCACCTTGGCGGTCGGCACGCTGGCCAGGACGTAGCCGACCCGGTCGAAGCGCTGGCTGATGCTGCCGCCGAGGCTCTTCACCTTGGCCGCGACGTCACCCGCCTTGCCCTTGTCGGTCGAGATGATGACGGTGACGCGCGGCTTCTTCTGGGCTTCCGCGTCGGCCAGCAGGTCGGCGTCGTGCGAGCCGAGCGTGTCGGCCGGCGACTCCTTGGGGGTGGCTGGCTCCTGCGATGTGGCGGGGACCGTGCTCGTGCCCGGTTCCGCCGAGGCGGGAAGGGGGCTGCTCAACGTCGACACGCCGGCGGCTACGCCGAGCGCGAGGACGGAGGTGACGGTACGCCGGCCCCAGGTGATTTGTTGTGTCACGTACGGGTCCTCCGGAGGAAAGAGCGCCCGAGGGGTGATCGGGCGAATCCTCTGGATCCTGCGATCGATCCAAGTGAAAGTCACTATGGTCGATGACGTTGTGACCGGGCCGTGACCTTGAGTGGCAGGGCCGATGATCTCACCGGCCCTGCCGTGACGCCGATGTTTCAGTCGTCGGACTTGGAGGTCTTCATCCCGGAGGAGATCAGATCCATGACCGTCGAGTCCTGCAGCGTGGTGACGTCGCCCAGCGAGCGGTTCTCCGCGACGTCACGCAGCAGACGCCGCATGATCTTGCCGGACCGGGTCTTCGGCAGCTCGGTCACGAGCATGATCTGACGCGGCTTGGCGATCGGGCCGAGGGTCTTCGCCACGTGGTTGCGCAGCTCCTTGATCAGCTCTTCACCGGCCGCGCCTTCGGTCTCCACGTGTCCACGAGGGATGGCGAACGCGACGATCGCCTGACCGGTGGTCGGGTCGGTCGCGCCGACCACCGCCGCCTCGGCGACCGACGGGTGCGACACCAGCGCCGACTCCACCTCGGTGGTGGAGATGTTGTGGCCGGAGACCAGCATGACGTCGTCGACCCGGCCGAGCAGCCAGAGCGCGCCGTCCTCGTCCTTCTTCGCGCCGTCACCCGCGAAGTAGATCCAGTCGCCCTCCTGGTTCGCGCCGGCGCCGAACCTCGACCAGTACGTGTCGAGGAACCGCTGGTCGTCGCCCCAGATGGTGCGCAGCATCGACGGCCACGGGTCGCGCAGCACCAGGAAGCCGCCACCGCCGTTCGGCACCGACTGCGCCTGGTCGTCGACCACGTCGGCGCCGATGCCGGGCAGCGGGGTCATCGCCGAACCCGGCTTCGTCTCGGTCACGCCGGGCAGCGGGGAGATCATGATGGCGCCGGTCTCGGTCTGCCACCAGGTGTCGACGATCGGGGTGCGCTCCCGGCCGACGTGTTCCCGGTACCACATCCAGGCCTCGGGGTTGATCGGCTCACCGACGCTGCCGAGCACCCGCAGCGAGGACAGGTCGTACTTCGCGGGGATGTCGTCGCCCCACTTCATCATGGTGCGGATCAGCGTCGGCGCGGTGTACAGGATCGACACCTTGTACTTGTCGACGATCTGCCAGAAGCGGCCGCGGTCCGGGGTGTCCGGCGTTCCCTCGTACATGATCTGGGTCGCGCCGTTGGAGAGTGGCCCGTAGACGATGTAGGAGTGCCCGGTGACCCAGCCGATGTCGGCGGTGCACCAGTAGACGTCGGTCGCAGGCTTCAGGTCGAAGACGGCGTTGTGGGTGTAGGAGGTCTGCGTCAGGTATCCGCCGGTGGTGTGCAGGATGCCCTTCGGCTTACCGGTCGTGCCGGACGTGTAGAGGATGAAGAGCGGGTGCTCCGAGTCGAACGGCTGAGCGACATGAGAATCGGCGGCCTGCTCGACCGTCTCGTGCCACCACTTGTCCTTCTCGGTCCAGGCGACCTCCTGGCCGGTACGCCGGACCACCAGCACGTGCTCGATGCCCTCGGTCCGCGCCACGGCCTCGTCCACCGTCGGCTTGAGCGCCGAGGGCTTGCCCCGCCGGTAACCGCCGTCCGCGGTGATCACGACCTTCGCGGCGGCGTCCTGGATCCGGGTGGCGAGCGCGTCCACCGAGAATCCGCCGAAGACGACACTGTGCGTCGCGCCGATCCGGGCGCAGGCGAGCATCGCGACAGCGGCCTCGGGGATCATCGGCAGGTAGATCATCACGCGATCGCCGGCGGTCACGCCCAGCTCGGTCAGCGTGTTCGCCGCCTGGCTGACTGATTTCAAGAGCTCCGCGTACGTCACCGCGCGACTGTCGCCGGGCTCCCCTTCCCAGTGGATCGCCACCTTGTCGCCGTGGCCAGCCTCGACGTGCCGATCCACGCAGTTGTAGGCGATGTTCAGCTCACCGCCGACGAACCACTTGGCGAACGGCGGATTCGACCAGTCCAGCACCTGGTCCCACTTCTTGGCCCAGGTGAGGCGCTCGGCCTGGCTCGCCCAGAAGGCGAGGCGGTCGGCGTTCGCCTCTTCGTAGGCCTCGGCCTTCACGTTGGCGTTCGCGGCGAGCTCGGCGGGCGGAGGGAACTTCCGCGTCTCCGAGGACAAGTTCTCCAACGTCTCGCTCATGAGGGCGGCTCCTCTGCTGCCTACCGGGGGTTCTTCGTTGCACACTAGTTCTGGCCGGTGGGTCCGGCGAGGGTTCGTCCGGCGGAGCGCGCCCGACGGTGTCGTGTGCGCGCCGACCGGCCTAGTGGTGCTCGCTTCTGCGCGAATCTTGCCATTTCCACGCTCTTTTGTGCACCCCATGTTTCGGACGTCTTACCGGTTACCGTGTGCGTGTGGATCCACTAGCCCCGTTGCTCGACCTCGCCGACGTCGCGCCCGCCCTCACTCAAGCCCGTGACACCGTGGACGCCGCGATGCGGCACCGCGCCCTGCGCCGCAACGGCGGTCAGGTCGCGGCCGAGGCGAGCCTGCGCGCCGCCGTCGCCAGCGCCGCCCTGGAAGGCAGCAAGTACGACCTGGAGGAGGTTCGCGGCGGGACCGTCACCGATCCGGTCGTGCAGGGCGCCCTGCGAGTCGCCGAGTCGATCGGAGGCCTCGTCGACCTCTGGCCCCGCGCGCCACGGCAGGTCCTCGCGAAACTGCACGTGCTCGCCGCCCGCGGCATCGTCCACGACCACGACCTGGGCCGGCTCATCTCCGGCGCCGAGCGGATCGACGCCCTCGCCGGTCTGGTCGCCGGCAACGACGAGACCCCGCCGCTGCTGCTCGCCGCGATCGTGCACGCCGAGCTGATCACCCTGCGCCCGTTCGCCGGCCCGGCCGGAGTGGTGGCCCGGGCCGCCGCCCGACTCACCCTGATCAACCGAGGATTCGACCCGCGCGGCCTGGTCGGCGTCGAGGTCGGCCACCTCGAGCGCGAGCCGGAGTACGTCGGCTCGGCCGGCGCCTACGCCACCGGCACCCCGGACGGCGTGCGGTCCTGGCTGCGGCACTACGCGTCGGCGATCGAGGCGGGGGCCACCGAGATCACGGTGATCGGCGATGGAGTCCTGGCCGCGGTCTGACCGGGGGCATACTTTTCTGCGTGGATGAGGACTGGGTCCGTCCGTACCCTCCGGGCTCCGGGCGGTGGGTGGTGATCGCCTGGGAAGCGGCCGCGCTGGCGATGCTCACCTGGGCCACGATCGAGCACTTCGACCTGATGGGCCTCGGTGTCCGGCTGACCGCCTGCGTGCTCGCGGCGCTCTGGGTGGTCGGCGCCTGGCGGATCCTGGAGCACGGCGTCTACGTCAGCTCGCAGGGCGTGCGCGTGCAGGGCCTGCTGCGGTCGCGGACCATGCGGTGGCGTGAGGTCGCCGGGGTGCGCCTGCACCAGGCGACGCACCGGGTCGGGCCGTGGCGGATCGAGAGCGGCCTGACAGTGCTCCTGGAGCGGCACGACGGCGCCATGGTGAACACCGAGCTGTGGGCGCAGGGCGTCGACTTCCACTCCCGGCCCAAGCTCTTCCGAGCCGTCTATCAGGAGATCCGCAGACGGCATCAAGCCGCGGGCCAGAAATAGATAGAGCCGGCGTCCCTGGAGGGGCGCCGGCTGTGCGCGTCCGGACCGGGTTATCAAGCGTGCACCTGAGTCGTTGTCGACGGTCCTGGCACCCCCTCTCGAGGGCGGAGGTCCCGCCGCAACGTGCCTGCCGTGGCTGATCGCGCGTGGGTTCCCGGTGGCCGTGCACGGTGCCCGTTCTCACGGGCCCGCGACTTCTTTCTACGCTCCTTCGCGCATGATCGCCAGGTTTGCCCTATTACTCAGACCGATTGCATTTGCGCTGGTCACTGCGTTACGACGGCACGAGTGCGCCGGTGCCGGCCGTAGATGGCGAACCCGATCGCGACCCCGACGCCCACGCCGAGAGCCGCTGCCGCCACCGGAACTGCGGGCCGGTCCCGGAGGCGTCTGCCCAGCGGAACGGGGTTGCGGAACTCGAGGATCGGCCAGGATCGCTCGGTCGCGACCCGCCGCAGAGTCCGGTCCGGATTGACGGCGCTCGGGTGGCCCACCGCTTCGAGGAGGGGCAGGTCGCTGCTGGAGTCCGAGTACGCGAAGCACTGCTCCAGGTCGTAGCCACGGGACTCGGCGAGCTCGCGGATGCCGACCACCTTGTTCGGGCCGGCCGAGTAGAAGTCGACCTCGCCGCTGTACTTCCCGTCGACGATCGCCATCCGGGTCGCGATGATGTCGGTGATGCCGAGCAGCGCGCCGATGGGCCGCACCATCTCGTCACCCGACGCCGACACCAGGACCACGTCACGGCCGGCCGCTTGGTGTTCGGCGATGAGGACGGCGGCTTCCGCGTACACATAGGGGTTGATCAGGTCGTTGAGGGTCTCCGCGACGATCTGCTGCACCTGCTCGACCCGCCAGCCCTTGCTCAAGGCGGCCATGTAGTCACGGGTGCGAGCCATCGCCTGCTCGTCGGTGCCGCCGCCGAGACGGAACATCAGCTGCGCATAACCGGACTTGACGACGTCGCGCCGGCTGATCAGGCCGTCACGGTAGAAAGGCCGTCCGAAGGCCAGGGCGCTGGACTTGGCGATGACGGTCTTGTCGAGGTCGAAAAACGCGGCGCTCGGGCCCACGGGCCGAAAGTGTAGCCGAGTTCGCGCCCGGCCCGGTTGCTCCCCGCGACCGACGCGGCTTCGTAACGCGCTGTGAAAACGGTCAGACGGGCAGGGAGCGTCGCATCGGGTTACATTCGGTACTCGACGGAACGGCAGAGTCTGAGGCAGACTTGTGTTCGCGACTGTGAAGCGTGTTGTTACGACCGCGTCCAGTGAGCTGATCCGCTGGCCCTCGGTGATCGCGCCCCCCGCGATCGCCGAGTCGATTCGGCTCGACCCCCCCGGAGCCGAATCACAAGGGCGACCCCCGTCTCCCCCGACGGGGGTCGTTCCTTCTCAGGGCACCTAGGCCCCGGTCGCCTGCTGTGAGGGCTCGGCGTCGCCGATGAGTCCGAAGAATTCGGCGAGGCCGGTCACCACGAGCACCCGGCGGAACGAGTCGGTCGGGTTGACCACGGAGAAACCGATCCCGCGCTCGCTCGCGTCGCGGTAACCCTCGATCAGGGCGCCGAGGCCCGTCGAGTCGATGAAGGACGCGTCCCGGAGATCCACACGCAGAGCTGCCGGGGCCCAGTCGGTGAGGGCGTCCCGGATGCCCTGGGCCACGTCGTCGGCGCTGGAGAAGTCGATCTCTCCCAGCACAGTGACGGTGACTGTCCCGTCGTCGGCAAGCGTGGTCCGGATCGAGTTGTCCATGCCAGCTCCATCGGTCCGTGTCGGGACCCAAGATACCCAACTCGCCCAGGTTCATACCCCGGGCGTCGGTGCGTACCAGATCAACGCCCTGCGGCGGAGTTATCCACAGGATCGGAAGTTATCCACAGGCGGGTCCGCGGCCGGTTGCCGCGCCGGGACACGACCCGCGACGGTGGGCGCCCCCGAGACCGCTGGAGGCACCGATGCCCGCCGCACGCCGTCCCCTCGTCGTCACCGCCGACCATGAACTGCTCGATGACCTGCTCCGGCTCGCCGCAGCCGGAGGCGTCGAGGTCGACGTGGTGCCCGACCCGGCCTCCGCGCGGGCCCGATATCCCGGTGCGCCGGTCGTGCTGGTCGGCTCCGATCAGGTCGCCACCTGCGCGCGGGCCCGGCTCCCGCGCCGGCCCCGGGTGATCGTGGTCGGCCGGCACTCGGCCGTCGACGCGACCACCTGGAAACTCGCCGACCCGCTCGGCGCCGAGCACGTCGCGGTGCTGCCCTCGGCCGAGACCTGGGTGGCCGAGCAACTCTCCGCCCCGCCCGAGCCGGATCCGGTGTCCCGGACCGTCGCCGTGATCGGCGGCCGGGGCGGCGCCGGGGCGAGCATCCTCGCGGCCGGGCTGGCGACCACGGCGGTGCGATCCGGGCACCGGACCCTGCTCGTCGACGCCGACCCGCTCGGCGCCGGGCTCGACCTGCTGCTGGGCTGGGAGGACGTGACGGGTCTGCGCTGGCCCGGGCTGCGCGGCGCGGACGGCCGGGTGGACTCGGCGGCCCTGCTCCGCGCGCTGCCCCGGCGCGGCGACCTGGTGCTGCTCTCGTTCGACCGGGAGGAGTTGCCCGGCGTGCCGGCCGAGGCGATGGCCGCGACACTCGACGCGGCCCGTCGCGGGCGGGACGTGATCGTGGCCGACCTGCCCCGGCAGCTCGACGACGCCGCGGTGCTGGCCCTGCAGGCCGCCGACCGGACCCTGCTGGTCGTGCCGGCCGAGCTGCGGGCCGCAGCCTCGGCAGCGCGGACCGCCGCCACGATCCGGATGCACTGTGAGGACGTCGCCGTCGTGGTGCGCGGCCCGGCGCCGGGCCGGCTCCGAGCCCGCGAGGTCTCCGACGCGCTGGGCCTGCCGCTGGCCGGCACCCTGCGGCCCGAGCCCGCCATGTGCCAGGCGGTGGAGAGCGGCACCGCGCCGGGCGCGGACGGAAAGGGGCCGCTCGCCGACCTCTGCCGCCGGCTCATCGAGGACCTGATGCGGTCGGGAGCGCCGGCATGACCGGCCTGAGTAGCCGCGTACGACGGCAGTTCGCCCAGGACGGCGTCGAAGCCACTCCAGCGGCAGTCGCCGACGCGGTCCGCCGGGAGAACGTCGTGCTCGGTGGCCGGGCCGTGCTCCGCCTCTCCGGCCAGGTGCGCGACGAACTGCTCGGCGCCGGCCCGCTGGCGCCGCTGCTCGCCGATCCCGAGGTCACCGACGTGCTGGTAAACGGCGGTCAGGTCTGGGTGGACCGGGGCGCCGGGCTGCAGCGGGCGGCGATCCGGCTGGACCGGCCCGACGAGGTACGCCGGCTCGCCCAGCGCCTCGTCGCCGCGTGCGGCAGGCGGCTCGACGACGGCCGGCCGTACGCCGACGCGCGCCTGCCCGACGGCACCCGCTTGCATGCCGTCCTGCCACCGGTGGCGGTGGACGGGCCGTACCTCTCCCTGCGCACCTTCCGGCAGCGCCCGTTCACCCTCGGGGATCTGGTCCCGCCGCCGGTCGCCGCGCTGCTGACGGCGGTGGTCGAGGCGCGTCTCGCCTACCTCGTCACCGGCGGCACCGGCAGCGGCAAGACCACCCTGCTGGCGACCCTGCTCGGCCTGGTGCCGCCGGACGAGCGGATCGTGCTGGTCGAGGACGCGAGCGAGCTGCGCCCGGTCCACCCGCACGTCGTGGCGCTGCAGGCGCGCACCGCGAACGTGGAGGGCGCCGGCGCGGTCGGGCTCACCGATCTGGTCCGGCAGGCGCTGCGGATGCGCCCGGATCGGCTGGTCGTCGGGGAGTGCCGGGGCGCCGAGATCGTCGATCTCCTGGCGGCCCTGAACACCGGCCACGACGGCGGCGCCGGGACGCTTCACGCGAACGCTCCCGGCGACGTCCCGGCTCGCCTGGAGGCGCTCGGCATGCTGGGCGGCCTGCCGCGGGCGGCCCTGCACGCGCAGGTGCTGGCGGCGTTGCAAGTGATCATCCAAGTACGGCGGACCGTCGCCGGCCGCACCCTCGAGTCGATCAGCGTCCTGGTCCCGGCGGCCGAATCGCGCCTGATCACCGTGCTGCCGGCCTGGGCGGGCACGCCGGGACCGGGCGCCGCGATCCTGGCCCGGATGTTCCACGATCGCGGCGTCGTGGTTCCGCCCGCGCTGCACCCGGCCGCGCCATGAGCGGCGTACCGGTGGCGGTTCTTCTTGTCATGGCGGTTGTCGTGATCCTGGTCCCGGGCCGAGCAAGGCTTCTCCCCGTACGAGGAACCGGCGCCCGCTCACTGCCTCCGCTACGTGCCGCCTTGTCGGGCGGTCCGGCCTGGCGGACTGCGACGTGCGCGGCAACAGTGGCGGGAGGCTGCGCCCTGCTGCTCGCCGGTCCGGTGGCCGCCGCGATCGCCGCCGTCTACGCCGCGCTGGCCGCCGCCGAGTGGACGCGCCGGACACGCCGGAAGCAGGCCGCCGCGGCGCGATCAGCCGAACTGGACTCGCTGGCCGCCCTGGTGGCCGACCTGCGAGCGGGCCTGCCGCTGCCGGATCAGCTCCACGGGCAGCCGGGGGCCGGGCGGATCCGGGAACTCACGTCTGCCGTCCGGCTGCTCGCCGAACAGACCGGGGCGCCGGCGGCCGATCTGCTCGACCGGATCGAGGCGGACGCTCGCTCGGCGGACCGGTCGGCGGCGGCCGCCGCCGCTCAGGCGGCCGGTGCGCAGGCCACGGCGCTGCTGCTGGCGGCGCTGCCGGTCGGCGGGATCGGGGTGGGCTACGCGATCGGCGCCGATCCGCTGGCGGTGCTCCTGCGGACCCCGATCGGCGCGGCCTGTGCCCTGGCGGCGGTGCTTCTGCAGGTCGCCGGGCTGCGCTGGTCCCGGCTACTCGTGGACGGCCCGAAGTGACAGTCCTGGCCGTCGTCTGCGTGGCGCTGGCCGCTGGACTGGTGATGTTCCGCCCGCCGCAGTCCGGCCATCGGCTGCGGCGGATAGGCACCCGATCCCGTCATCGGGTGGACGGCAGCCGGAAGCGGATCGTCGTGTCCTTGCTGATCGGAGCCGGGACTGCTGTGGTCGTCGGCGGGGCTTCCGGCGTACCGGTGGGGATCGTGGTGGCGGTCGGAGCGGAACGCGCGCTGCGGCGCCGGGAACCACCGGCCTTGCGGCGTGAGCGCCGGCGAGCGCTGGCCGACCTGCCCCTCGGCGTCGACCTGCTGGCCGCGGCCCTGCGCGCCGGCGCACCGGTGGAACGAGCCGCCGCGGCCGTCGCCGGCGCGCTCGGCGGACCACTCGGCACCCGGCTGGACCGCGTCGCCCGGTCCCTGAGACTCGGCGCCGGACCGGCCGAGGCGTGGGCCCACCTGGACCGGCTGCCCGGAGCGGAACGCCTGATCGCAGCCGCGATCCGGTCCAGTGCGAGCGGCGGCGCGCTGGCCGGCGCGCTGGAACGGCTCGCCGCCGACCTCCGCGCCGACCGCACGATCGCCGCCGAGGCCGCCGCCCAGCGTGCCGGCGTCCTGATCGTGCTGCCGCTGGGCCTGTGCTTCCTGCCGGCCTTCCTGCTCGCCGGCCTGGTGCCGGTCCTGATCGCCGTCCTGAGCGACGTGCTCCTCAGCGACGTCCGCTGAAGACCTGGCGTGGCCGCCTGCCACGCCGCCGTGATATCGGCACGGCAGATCGCCGTGCCGCCTACCCGAGGAGGACCACGTGCACAAACTCGTCACCCGCTTCCGGAAGCTCCGGTCGGAGGCCGGCGACGCCGGAATGAGCACCGCCGAGTACGCCGTCGGCACGCTCGCCGCGGTGGCCTTCGCCGGCATCCTGTTCAAGGTGGTCTCCAGCCCGGCAGTGCAGCAGGCGCTCACCGGGATCATCGAGAAGGCGCTGAAGTGATCGGGCGCCGGCGGCCCGGCCGGGACCGGGGTGCGTTCACCGCCGAGCTCGCAGCCGGGCTGCCGGCGCTCCTGCTGCTCTTCTATGCCGGGCTGACAGCGGTATCGGCCGTCCTCGACCAGTCACGATGCCTCGACGCCGCCCGGGAGGCCGCGGTGGCAGCCGCCCGTGGTGATTCAGCCGCCGGCGCGTCGAGGCTGGCCCCGGCGGGCGCCGAGATCCGGGTGACCGGCGACCCGGAGACGGTCACGGTGGTGGTCACTTCGCGGGTCCGGGTGTTCGGCTCGCACCTGCCCGGCCTGACCGTGCGCGCCTCGTCGTTCGCGGCCCGCGAGCCCGAGCAGGTGAGGTGGTGACGGCCCGCGATCGTGGAGCGGCTTCGATCCTGGTCCTGGCTCTCGGCCTGGTCCTGCTCACCGCCGGTCTCGCGGCGGCCATGGTGGGCGCGGCGCAGGTCGCCCGCCGGGAGGCCCGCAACGCCGCCGACCTCGGGGCGCTGGCCGGCGCTCAGCAGGCGGTCCTGGGCCGCGAGGTGGCCTGCGCGGCAGCCGGGCGGATCGTCGAGCTCAACCAGGCCCGGATGGTGTCCTGCACCCTCGACGACCTGGAGGTGGTCGTCCGGGCCGAGGTGCCGGCCGGCCGTCTCAGGACAGCCGAGGCGGCGGCCCGAGCAGGTCCGCTAAGCGTCGGGGAGGGATGACAGGACCACGTCGAGGACGGTCACGGCCTTGAGCTTGTCGAGGGGATTGTTGCCGTTTCCGCACTTCGGGGACTGGACGCAGGAGGGGCAGCCCGCCTCGCAGACGCAGGACGAGATCGCTTCCCGGGTGGCGCGCAGCCACTCGGAGGCCACGGCGTACGCCCTCTCGGCGAAACCGGCGCCGCCGGGGTGACCGTCGTAGACGAACACCGTGGGCATGTCGGTGTCCGCGTGGCTGGCCGTGGAGAGCCCGCCGATGTCCCAGCGGTCGCAGGTGGCGATGAGCGGCAGCAGGCCGATGCCGGCGTGCTCGGCCGCGTGCAGCGCGCCTGGGAAGTCGGCGGACTCCACGCCGGCGGCGGTGAGGGCCTCCGGGGAGATCGTGAACCAGACCGCGACCGTCCGGAGTTCGCGCACCGGCAGGTCGAGCGGCCTGGTGTCGATGACCTCGCCGGTGCTGATGCGGCGGCGCTGGTACGACACCACCTGGTTGGTGACGTCCACCTCGCCGAGGAACATCCCGACCGGGCCGGCGTCCACGTACGACCGGACGTTCACCACCGACAGGTTGGTGACGTCCCGCGCGTGCGTCGTCCAGTCCGGCTCCTCCTGGTGCACCAGGGCGATCGCGTCCTCCAGGTCGAGGTCGTCGACCACGTACGACACGCCTTGATGCAGGTGGACCGCCCCGGTGTGCAGCATCACGTGCGACGAGCCGTGGTCGACGGTGCCGAGCAGCCGGCCGGTCGACGCCTCGACGACGGCGACCGGGGCGCCGCCGGTGCCCCGCAGGTCGACGTCGGGCCGGCCGCGATGCGTCCAGTAGAAGCCGGACGGCCGGCGCCGCAGGGCGCCCTCCTCGACCAGCGCCTGAACCGCCGCCGCCGCGGCAGGCCCGCCGAACAGCTCCAGGTCGGCGTCGGTGAGCGGCGCCTCGGAGGCGGCGCAGCAGAGCTGAGGGCCGAGCACGTACGGGTTGGCCGGGTCGAGCACCGTCGCCTCGACGGACCGGCCGAAGATCGCCTCCGGGTGGTGCACGAGGTAGGTGTCGAGCGGGTCGTCCCGGGCGATCAGGACGGCGAGGGCTTCCCCGCCCGACCTTCCGGCACGGCCCGCCTGCTGCCAGAGCGAGGCCCTGGTGCCGGGGTATCCGCAGATCAGCACGGCGTCGAGGCCGCGCAGGTCGACGCCGAGTTCGAGCGCGTTGGTGGAGGCGAGGCCGAGTAGTTCGCCGGTGAGCAGGGAGCGTTCGATGGCCCGCCGGTCCTCGCGCAGGTAACCGCCGCGGTAGGCGGCGACCCGTTCGCCGAGACCGGGGACGGCTTCGTCGAGGGATCGCCGGGTCATCGAGGCGACCACCTCGGCGCCGCGGCGGGAGCGGACGAAGGCGAGGGTGCGGGTGCCGGAGACGACCGCGTCGGTGAGCATGTCGGCGGTTTCCCGCAGGGCGGAGCGCCGGATCGGTGGGGGTTCGAAATCCGAGGAGTCGGATTCCCCCGGATTGGGCTGGGACAACTCTGCAAGGGGCTGGGGGAGCAACGGCGGCTCCCAGAGGGCGAAGGTCACACCGGCGCGCGGCGAAGCGTCCTCTGTGATCTCTGTCACCGGAAGTCCGGTCAGCCGGGACGCGGCGCCGGCCGGATCACCGGACGTCGCCGAGGCCAGGATGAAGGTGGGGGAGGAGCCGTACCGGGCCGCGGTCCGGCGCAGTCTGCGCAGCACGTGCGCCACATGAGAGCCGAACACGCCGCGATAGGTGTGGCACTCGTCGATGACCACGTACGACAGGCGGCGGAAGAAGACACCCCAGCGTGCGTGCCCGGGCAGCATCGAGTGGTGCAGCATGTCCGGGTTGGTCAGCACGAACCGCGAGTGCTGGCGCACCCATTCGCGCTCTTCACGGGCGGTGTCGCCGTCGAACGTGGCCGGGCGCACACCGTCCAGCCCGAGGCGGGCGACGGCACGCAGCTGGTCGGCCGCGAGCGCCTTGGTAGGTGACAGATAGAGCACCGTCGCCTTAGGGTCCGTGGCGAGCGCGCTGAGTGCCGGCAGCTGGTACGCGAGGGATTTGCCCGATGCGGTGCCGGTGGCCAGCACGACGTGTGTGCCCTCCCGGGCGAGGGTGGCGGCGGCGGCCTGATGCTCCCACGGCGCGGTGATCCCCTGCGCGGTGAGAGCGTCTCGCACCCCGGGGTCGGTCCAGGCCGGCCACGGAGTCGTCCGCCCGGACCGGGGCGGCATCCGCTCGATGTGCGTGATCGGGGAAGCCTCCGTCGCGGTGCCGCGAGCTCGCAGCCGATGCAGCAGCTCAGCAGGACCGAAGGCGGTGGAGGTCACGCATTGCACTGTGACACCGGTATGCCCCGAACCTCAAACGGGTAGGACGGTGGGTGCCACGCGTCGCCCGCTACCGGTCGGTGGTTAGATTTCGCGGGGGGAGATCAGGGAGGAGGACCGATGGAGCTGTCGCTGGCGGACCGGACGGTCGCCGGGCACACAGTGCTCGAAGTCGGTGGCGAGGTCGACGTTTACACCGCTCCCAGGCTGCGTGAACGGCTGATCGAGCTGGTCGACGCGGGTGCCCGGGACGTGGTCGTCGATCTGGAACGCGTCGAGTTCCTCGACTCGACCGGTCTCGGCGTGCTGGTCGGGGCACTGAAGCGTCTGCGTACCGCGCACGGGACCTTCGGTCTCGTCTGCGCGAAGGAGCCGCTCCTCAAGATCTTCCGGATCACCGCGCTGGATCAGGTTTTCCCGATCTTCCCGACAGTCGAGGCGGCCACCGAACGCGACGGCAGCGGTTCTGCTTCGTGATGGCTACTGTTCGGCTCTCCTTCTCGCCGGCACCGGTGCACGTGCGCACCGCGCGCCTGGTCGGTGTCGCGGTCGCGCGCCGGGCCGGTGTCGCCGAGGAGCTGCTCGACGAGGTCCGGCTGGCGATCGGTGAGGCCTGCACGCGTGCCGTGACCCTGCACCGGCAGTACGGCCTCACCGACCTGGTCACCGTGGAGATGTCCGACTCGGACTCGTACACCGTCCGGGTCATCGACCACGCTCCGATCGAGGCGAGCGTGGGGCTGGCGAAACTGCCCCCGGATGAGCTCGCCGACGAGTCGCTCACCGACGACGCGCTCACCACCGGTGTCGGATTTGCCCTTCTCGCCGGATTTGTTGATGATTTGCAGGTGCGGCCGGTGGACGATGGCCCGGGCACCGAAGTGCGCATGATCTGGCCCGTCACCCGCCGCTAGGCAAAACGGCATGATCCACCGCTGAACTGCGTAAAGAGATCAACCGCGCCCTATACCCGCTCTCCGCGCCGCTAACACAGCGGCAAACATCACCGCGACACGGCTGTGCGCAGGTGTGACGACCGCCATACAAGCCCTATACAGTACGCGAGTTATCAGCTACTGCTGGTCCGCGTCCGCGGGCTTGAACAATGTGCCCGGAGGTCTCGTCCACCGTCCGGGTGCGGTCGGTGTGTACAGGAGGACATTGATGTCCGGGACCTCGATAGACCTCGCCGCCGAGGGTGGCGGGGTGTCCCTGAGCGGTGAGAACCTCTCCTACGTCATCGTCGCGCTGGCGTTCGCGCTGGTGGCGCTCGGTTTCGCCGCGATGTTCGTTCAATCCGTGCTGCGTGCCGGGCGCGGCACGCCGAAGATGCAGGAGATCGCCGGAGCCGTCCAGGAGGGCGCCTCGGCGTACCTGATCCGGCAGTTCCGGACCCTGGCGATCTTCGTGGTGATCGCGGTCGTTCTGCTGTTCCTTCTTCCGGTGCACGCCACCGAGAACGAAACGCTCGTCAAGGTCGGCAGATCACTCTTCTTCATCGTCGGTGCGATCTTCAGCGCGTTCATCGGCGGCGCCGGCATGGCGCTGGCGACCCGGGCCAACCTGCGGGTGGCAGCCGCCGCCGGCGAGGAGGGCGGCCGGGAGAAGGCGATGGGCATCGCGTTCCGCACCGGTGGTGTGGTGGGCTTCCTCACCGTGGGCCTCGGCCTGTTCGGTGCGGCGCTGGTCGTCCTGATCTTCAAGGGTGACGCTCCGACCGTGCTGGAGGGCTTCGGCTTCGGCGCCGCGCTGCTCGCCATGTTCATGCGGGTCGGCGGCGGCATCTTCACCAAGGCCGCGGACGTCGGCGCCGACCTGGTCGGCAAGGTCGAGCAGGGCATCCCCGAGGACGACCCGCGCAACGCCGCGACGATCGCCGACAACGTGGGCGACAACGTCGGCGACTGTGCCGGCATGGCCGCCGACCTCTTCGAGTCGTACGCGGTGACCCTGGTCGCGGCGCTGATCCTGGGCCAGGCCGCGTTCGGCCAGGACGGTCTGATCTTCCCGCTGATCGTCTCCACGATCGGTGTGCTGATCGCGATCATCGGTGTCTTCATCACCCGGCTGCGGAAGAGCGACCGCAACGGCCTCACTGCGATCAACCGGGCCTTCTACATCTCGGCCGCGATCTCCGCGGTCGCCGTCGCGGTGGTCAGCTTCCTCTACCTGCCGGACACCTTCGCCGGATTCGGTGACACCCGCATCGCCGAGGACATCCTCGCCAGCGACCGGAACCCGCAGCTCGTCGCGATCGGCGCGGTCGTCATCGGCATCGTGCTGGCCGCTGCCATCCAGGCGCTGACCGGCTACTTCACCGAGACGAACCGCCGCCCGGTGCAGGACATCGGCAAGTCGTCGCAGACCGGCCCGGCAACCGTGGTCCTGGCCGGCATCAGTGTCGGCCTGGAGTCGGCGGTCTACTCGGCCCTGCTGCTCGGCGCCGGCGTCTACGGCGCGTTCCTGCTGGGCGGCTCGTCGCTGACCCTGTCGCTGTTCGCCGTGGCGCTGGCCGGCACCGGCCTGCTCACCACGGTCGGCGTGATCGTGGCGATGGACACGTTCGGCCCGATCTCGGACAACGCGCAGGGCATCGCCGAGATGTCCGGTGACGTCGACGAGCGCGGCGCGCAGATCCTCACCGAGCTGGACGCGGTCGGCAACACCACCAAGGCGATCACCAAGGGCATCGCGATCGCCACCGCCGTCCTCGCTGCCACGGCGCTGTTCGGGTCGTACACGAACAGCCTCGCCGACGCGATGGCCGAGGCCGGGGTGACCGACACGGCCGCCGAGATCCTCGCGATCCTCAACATCGCGAACCCGCGCAGCCTGGTCGGCCTGCTGGTCGGCGCCGCGGTGGTCTTCCTCTTCTCCGGTCTGGCGATCAACGCGGTCTCCCGCTCGGCCGGCGCCGTGGTGATGGAGGTCCGCCGCCAGTTCCGCGAGTTCCCGGGGATCATGGACTACTCGCAGCGTCCGGAGTACGGCCGCGTGGTCGACATCTGCACCCGGGACGCGCAGCGTGAGCTGCTCACCCCCGGTCTGCTGGCGATCCTCGCCCCGATCGCTGTGGGCTTCGGCCTCGGCCCGGGCGCGCTCGCCTCGTACCTGGCCGGCGCGATCGGCGCGGGCACGCTGATGGCGGTCTTCCTGTCCAACTCCGGCGGCGCGTGGGACAACGCGAAGAAGCTGGTCGAGGACGGCGCGTACGGCGGCAAGGGTTCCGAGGCGCACGCCGCCACGGTGATCGGCGACACGGTCGGTGACCCGTTCAAGGACACCGCCGGCCCGGCGATCAACCCGCTGCTCAAGGTGATGAACCTGGTGTCGCTGCTGATCGCCCCGGCGGTCGTGGCGGTCAGCTACGGCGACTCGGCCAGCGTCGGCGTCCGGATCGGTGTGGCGGTCCTCGCTGTGGCGATCGTCTCGGCCGCGGTGATCTGGAGCAAGCGCAAGCCGATCTCGATGGGCGACGACCCCGCCGCTGCCTCGGCCGCCGGCGCCGCGGACACCGTGAAGGCCGCGCAGGACACCCGCGAGACCGATTCTTCGCGGGTGAAGGACAACGTCTGACCAGGACGAATCGCATCATGAAGGGCACCCGGTCACCGGGTGCCCTTCGCTATGACTCGATCGAGGCGTGTGGAGTGTCCGCCTGTGGCCGTACTCTGCTCCCATGCGCGCGGTCCGACCGATCTCCCTGGCTCTCGTCGTCGTGCTCGCGGCGCCGCTGAGCGCCTGTTCCAGCCAGCCCGGAGCGCAGGCCTGGGCGGCGCTCGTGTGCACCGCGCTGAGCCCTTGGCGAAGCGAGATCGATTCGCTGACGAGCCGTGCCCAGGCGCAGATGACGGCGGAGACGACGCCGAGCCAGGCCAAGGAGAACCTGAGCCGGCTCTTCGACGGCGCCGCGTCCGCCAGCGAGGAGGCGCGGGCCGGTGTGGAGCGCGCCGGGGTTCCGGACGTGAGCGACGGCCAGCGGATAGCCGACGGTTTCCTGGGCTCGCTGGCCGGCATCCGGGACGCCTACGGCCAGGCTCGCACCGGCATCGAGGGCCTGGCCACCCGCCCGACGAAGACCTTCTACGCCGAGGTCGGCAAGGTGCTCGACCAGCTCAACACGGACTACGAGAAGAGCAATCTGGACACCACCGACATGGAGTCGGTGGAGCTGCGCCAGGCCTTCGACTCGCTCCCCGAGTGCCAGTGAGATGACCGAGGGGCAGCCGCTGATACCGCGGGAGATCCTTCCTCCGCCGGTCCCAGTGGTGCGAAGGACCGTGCCGCGCGGTGTGGCGGGCCGGCACGCCGGTCACCAGCTGCCGATGTTCGGCGCGGAGACCACCGAGCCCTCACCGGCCGATCTGGCGGGTCTGCTGGCCGGTCCGGGTCACATCGGCCGGATGGGCGGCACCGCGCGCGTCTGGGTCCAGGTGGATGCCGCCTGGCGGGTTCACGTGCTGGTCAATGAGCTGCACATGCGCGGCCTCACCGCCACTTGGGCTTCGATCACCGCAGATTCGGTACGCCCGGAGCACCGTGCGGAGGACAGTTCCCCCGAGGAAGAACCGTCATCCGGGGAGGAAAACCCCGAAGCCGTCGAGCCGGAGCCGCCGCAGCCGGTGTTCGAGGTGCGTACCTCGTACTCCCGAAGATTGAACGCTCTCGCCGGCGCCTGGCCGCAGGCCGCCGCCCAGCTCTTCCTCAGCGGTCCCCGGCTGCGGCTCTGGACCGCTGCCGCCGGCAGTCCCCGAGCCGGAGGCTACGCGCTCGGCCTGAACCCGGACGAAGATCACGCTCCGGTCGAAGCCGCGCTGGTCCGGGCCGGTTTGGCGGGCCGCGTGTCGGATGACGGACGCATCTACCTCATCACCGGGCGGCGGCGTGTGACGCGACTCGCCGAGTTGGTGGGCGAGCGTCCCCCAGCAGCGCCGATCGAGCTCTGGCCAGGCGGCGCAGCTGCGTGATCTTCCTGGATTGTGTCCGACACGACACTGGTTTCCCGGTGTACGGTGTCGCGGTCGGACGCATGCGGTGGCCGGACCGTTACCATCCGACTGCGGGGTTCCCCGGGAATGCAGGCTTGTCCGGCGCGTTACGTTGAACATCTGTGCTCCGCCGGGCGAGACGGAGGAGCGCCGAGTCGATAGCTGGGAGTGCCGTGCCGAGTAACGCCAGGACGACCCGTCTGGTCATCGTCGAGTCCCCGTCGAAGGCCAAGACGATCGCCGGTTACCTGGGCCCCGACTACTTCGTCGAGGCCTCCTTCGGCCATGTCCGTGATCTGCCGCGCAACGCCGCGGACGTCCCCGCGAAGTACAAGGACGAGGCCTGGGCCCGGCTCGGCGTCGACGTCGACAACGGCTTCAAGGCTCTTTACGTGGTCTCCCAGGACCGCAAGGCCCAGATCGCCAAACTCGTGAAGTTGTCGAAAGAGGTGGACGAGATCTTCCTCGCCACCGATGAGGACCGCGAGGGCGAGGCCATCGCCTGGCACCTGGTCGAGACGATCAAGCCCAAGGTGCCGGTCAAGCGGATGGTCTTCCACGAGATCACCAAGCCGGCCATCCAGGCCGCCGTGGCGAACCCGCGCGAGATCGACCGTTCCCTGGTGGACGCTCAGGAGGCACGCCGCATCCTGGACCGGCTCTACGGCTACGAGGTCAGCCCGGTCCTGTGGAAGAAGGTGATGCCGAAGCTCTCCGCAGGGCGTGTGCAGTCGGTCGCCACCCGCATCGTGGTCGAGCGCGAGCGGCAGCGCATGGCGTTCCGCTCCGCTGAGTACTGGGACATCCTCGCCTCCCTCGCCGTGCAGGGCCCGACCGAGGGCGCTCGCAGCTTCCAGGCCACGCTGATCGCGCTGGACGGCGACCGCGTCGCCACCGGCAAGGACTTCGAGCCCACCACCGGCCAGGTCAAGCCGGGCGCCGGTGTGGTGCACCTGGACGAGAGCGGCGCCCGCGGGCTGGCCGCCCGTCTGGAGGGCCGGCCGTTCACCGTCACCCGGGTGGAGGAGAAGCCGTACCGCCGCCGGCCGTACGCGCCCTTCATCACCTCGACGCTGCAGCAGGAAGCGGCCCGCAAGCTGCGGTTCTCCGCCTCGCAGACGATGCGCACCGCGCAGAAGCTGTACGAGAACGGATACATCACCTACATGCGTACCGACTCGGTGAACCTCTCCGAGACGGCCATCGCCGCAGCCCGCCGCCAGATCGCCGAGCTGTACGGGGCGAACAACGTGCCGCCGCAGCCCCGTCGCTACACGACGAAGGCGAAGAACGCCCAGGAGGCGCACGAGGCGATCCGGCCCGCCGGCGACAACTTCCGGACCCCGGGAGAGGTCGCCAAGGAGCTGAGCACCGACGAGTTCAAGCTCTACGAGCTGATCTGGCGCCGGACCATCGCGTCGCAGATGACCGACGCGGTCGGCAACTCGGTCTCGGTGCGGATCCGGGCGATCTCCACGACGAACGAGGAGGTCGACTTCTCGTCCTCCGGCAAGACCATCACCGACCCGGGCTTCCTGCGCGCCTATGTGGAGTCGTCCGACGACGAGACCGCCGAGGCCGAGGACGCCGAGCGCCGCCTGCCCAACCTGGTGAAGGACCAGCCGCTGACCGCCGACGAGCTCGCCGCGGTCGGCCACCACACCTCGCCGCCGGCCCGCTACACCGAGGCCTCGCTGGTGAAGGCGCTGGAGGAGCTGGGCATCGGCCGCCCGTCGACCTACGAGTCGATCATGCGGACCATCCAGGACCGGGGGTATGTGGAGAAGCGCGGCCAGGCGATGATCCCGTCGTTCCTGGCGTTCGCGGTGATCGGCCTGCTCGAGGGGCACTACCCACGGCTCGTCGACTACAACTTCACGGCCTCGATGGAGACGCAGCTCGACGACATCGCCGGCGGCGACCACGCGGCGACGGACTTCCTCACCTCGTTCTACTTCGGCAGCCAGACGCCCGGCGCGGACGACGCGATCGCGAAGGCCGGCGGCCTGAAGAAGATGGTCACCGACAACCTGAGCGCGATCGACGCCCGGGCGGTCAACTCCATCCCGCTCTTCGACGACGAGCAGGGCCGCAACGTGGTCGTGCGCGTCGGCCGCTACGGGCCCTACCTGCAGCGTCAGGCGCCCGGTGCGGAGGAGGAGTCGCCCGGCGACCGGGCCTCCATCCCGGAGGGCGTGGCGCCCGACGAGCTCACCCCGGAGAAGGTGGACGAGCTCTTCCTCGGCGGTGGCGGCGAGCGCAGCCTGGGCGACGACCCGGCGACCGGCGAGTCGGTGCAGCTCAAGTCCGGCCGCTTCGGGCCGTACGTGCAGAGTGGTGAGCGCAAGGCGTCGCTGCTCAAGACGCAGGCGCCGGACTCGCTCACCCTCGAGCAGGCGCTGAAGCTGCTGGAGCTGCCGCGGATCGTCGGCAAGGACCCCGACGGCAACGAGATCGTCGCGAACAACGGGCGGTTCGGGCCGTACGTGAAACGTGGCGAGGACTTCCGCTCGCTGGAGTCCGAGGATCAGCTCTTCACCGTCACCCTGGACGAGGCGCTGGCCCTGCTGGCGGCGCCGAAGACCCGTCAGCGCCGGGCTGCGAAGCCGCCGCTGCGCGAGATGGGCAACGACCCGGCGACCGAGAAGCCGATGGTCATCAAGGAGGGCCGCTTCGGTCCGTACGTGACCGACGGCGAGTACAACGCCTCCCTGCGGCGCGGTCAGACGCCGGAGGAGCTCACCGTCGAGCAGGCGTCCGAGATGCTCGCCGAGAAGCGGGCGAAGGGCCCGGCCCCGAAGAAGACGGCGAAGAAGGCTCCCGCCAAGAAGGCCGCCGACGGCGCGACGCCTGCCAAGAAGACGCCGGCCAAGAAGGCGCCCGCCAAGAAGGCCACGGCCGCGAAGAAGGCCACCCCGGCCAAGAAGGCCGCACCCGCGAAGAAGGCGGCGCCCCGCAAGGCCGCCGCCTCCACCTCGGAGTGATCTAGCTGCCCAGGACCCGGTCCAGGTATTCGTTGGTGAATACCCGGCCCGGGTCCATGCTGTTGCGGACCGCTGTGAAGTCGTCGAACTTCGGGTACGCGGGCCGCAGATCATCGGCGGTCCGGTAGTGCAGCTTCCCCCAGTGCGGCCGGCCGCCGAGCGGCTCACAGATCGACTCGACGGCCCGGAAGTACGGCTCGTACTCGGCGCCGATGAACTGGTGCACCGCCACATAGGCGGACTCCCGGCCGTACCCGTGCGAGAGCCAGATGTCATCCGGCCCGGTGAACCGCACCTCGACCGGGAACTGCACCTTGAACGGCAGGACGTCGTAGATCCGTGGCAGGGCTTCCAGCACCTCGGGGAGGGCGGCGCGCGGGATCTCGTACTCCATCTCGGTGAACTTGACCCGCCGGGCCGAGCAGAAGACCTGGTCGGAACGGCCGGTGTAGGTCCGCGCGCTCAGCGCCCGGGCCGCGAACCCGTTCAGCGCCGGGACCGTCTTCGGCGCCCGCCGGCCCAGCCTGCAGACCTGCTCCCAGACCGTGTTGGAGAGGAAGTCGTCGTCGAGCCAGCCGCGGAACTTCGACAGCGGCCTGTCGTTCGCGTCCACGATCCGGTTGCGCTTGAGCAGCGCCCGGTCGGTGTACGGGTGCCAGAAGAACTCGACGTGGTCGTACGCCGGGATCCAGTCCGTCATCCCGGCGAGCACGTCGGCCAGCGCCATCGGACGCTCGTCGGCCTCCAGCACGAACGTCGGCACGCAGCGCAGCGTCACCTCGACCAGGATGCCGAGCGCGCCGAGACCGAGCCGGACCGCGGGGAACTCCGGTGAGTCGACGGTGAACCGCTCGACCTTCCCGGCCGCGGTCACCAGCGTCACGCCCTCCACGCAGGACGCCAGAGTGGAGTGTCCGGCGCCGGTGCCGTGCGTACCGGTGGAGATCGCGCCGGCGACGGTCTGGGCGTCGATGTCGCCGAGGTTCGGCAGGGCCAGCCCATTCGCGGCGAGCAGCGCGTTGAGGGCCGAGAGCTTCATGCCGGCCTGCACCGTGACGAGCGGACCGTCGATCGAGACGAGCTCGTTGAGCCGGTGCACTGTCATCCGCTGGTCCTCGGCGACCGCGATGGCGGTGAACGAGTGCCCGCTGCCGACCACCTTCACCCGCCGGCCGTTTGCCGCTGCCTGGTTCACTGAGGCGGCGACCTCGTCGATACTGCCAGGGGTCAGAACCTCCGCGACGGACTCCTGGTTGCGTCCCCAGTTGGTCCAGCGCCGCGCGTTAACGGGTGTAGTCATTCCGGCTTTTGTCCTCCGTCCGAGCGGACACCGGCACCTGGCGTCCCGTCGATGCGCCTCGCTCGTTGATCCGAGTAACGTTCGATTTAACACTGAGATTCATTCATGACCATGTGTAGTCCGTCATGAGTGGTCTCTCTGCTGAGAGGGAGTGGCGACGCGTGTCGACACCAACCGTCAGCACCGGACCGCTGAGGCGGGTTCCGGTGCAGGGCAGAAGCGTTGCCCGGGTACAGCGCATGCTCGACGCCTGCGCCGAGCTGGTGGACGAGGTCGGTTACGAGGGGCTGACCACCACCCTGCTCGCCGAGCGCGCTGAGGTCGCCATCGGCTCGGTCTATCAGTTCTTCCCGGACAAGAGGGCCATCGTTCAGGCTCTGGCGCTGCGCAACATGGATGCGTACCTGCAGAGCCTCTCCGATCGCTTCGCGAGCGAGACGTTCACCCATTGGTGGGACGCCGTCGACGCCGCGATCGACGGCTACATCCACATGCATCGCAGTGTGCCGGGTTTCCGCACGCTGCACTTCGGTGACGTGGTCGACCTGCACCTGCTCGACTCGGACCGCGACAACAACGCGGTCATCGCCGAGCGCCTCGCCGAGCTTCTGGTCGAGCAGTTCCAGCTGATCGACCGGGTGCGGCTGCGGTTCGCGCTGCAGATCTCGGTGGAGGCGGCGGACGCGCTGATCAAGCTGGCGTTCCGTCGTGACCCCACCGGCGACGAAGCGGTGCTGGTCGAGGCGAAGGCCTTGATAAGGGAGTACCTCCACCGCCACGTCGACGCCTGAGGTTCCCTCAGCCGAGGAACGCACGGCCGTCACCGCGGTACGTAGGGGCCGGCGTCGCTGTGTCACCGTCGATCAGTTGCAGCTCGTTGACGCGTTCGCACAGCTCGCCGGCCTTGGCATGACGGAACCAGACCCGGTCGCCGGGGCGCAGCTCGTCGGCGGCCGTCCCGAGCAGTGGCGTCTGCACCTCACCGGCGCCTTCATCGCTTTTGAAGACCAGACCTTCCGGCATGTACGGCGTAGGCAGCCGTGATGCCTCCGGCGGCCCGGAAGCGATCCAGCCACCGCCGAGCACCGTCGCGATCCGCGGGGCGGGCCGGCGGACCACCGACAGCGCGAAGAACGCGGCGGGACTGGGCTTCCAGTTGCGGTAGGAGTCGAACAGCGCGGGCCCGTAGAGACCGGATCCGGCGGTCACCTCGGTGACTGACGGGTCGGCGCTGGTCGCGGCCACGCTGCCGGTGCCGCCGCCGTTCACGAATTCCAGGTCGGCGTGCTCGCCGATCGCGCGCACCGCGGCGGCCCGGCGCTCCAGCAGCTCCGGCAGCGCCCGCTTCTGCATGAGCCGGATGGCCCGGCCGCGGAGTGCCTGACCGGGCGGGTCGTCGCCCACCCCGGCGATGTGTGCCTCGTAGGACATCACGCCGACCAGCCGGAACCCTTCCCGCACGCTGATCTGGCGGGCCAGCGTCCCGGCCTGGGCCGCCGAGTGCACCGGCGACCTGCGTACGCCGATGTGCAGGGGCCCGGCCGGCTTCCACGAGGCGTCCAGGTCGATGCAGAGCCGGATCGGCGGCCGGCTGCCCGGCGACGAGGTCTGGTCGATCAGGTCCAGCTGAGCCGGGTGGTCGACCATCACGGCGACGGCGGCGGCGACGGCCGGGTCGCCGGCCAGTTCGCGCAGCGCGGCCCGGTCCGCCGTGGGGTACGCCACCAGCACGTCGTCGGTCACACCCGCCCGGACCAGCCAGATCGCCTCGGGCAGCGTGTACGCCATGACGCCCTGCCATCCCGGACGGGCCAGGACGCGTTCGAGGAGGGCACGGCAGCGCACCGACTTGCTGGCGACCCGGATCGGTTTACCGGCGGCACGCCGGGTCAGTTCAGCGGCGTTGGCGTCGAACGCGGCCAGATCCACCACGGCGACCGGGGTCTCCAGGTGGCCGGTCGCGGTGTCGAGTCGCTGGCGCAGAGCAGTGCGGTCAGTGAGCACGCCAGTACGTTAACTGTTGGCGAGGGTAACGCGAAAGACATTCATCTCTGCGCCACCCGAACGTGCTGATCCGCTCGCGCCGCCGCGGCCGGTTACAGTGCTCCGGGCAAGTGACCACGGGAGGTAGGGGCCATCAGTACCGAAAAGCGCCAGGACAGCGGCCCTGTCGACCTCTCCGGGGCGGCAGCGCTGAGGTCCGTCCTCAGACTCCGTGGATTCCGCCGGCTGTGGCTCGTCCTCGCGGCAGCCTCGTTCGGTGACTGGATCGGCATCCTCGCGACCGGTCTCTTCGCCTCCGCCCAGTTCGACAACCCGGCGGCGCAGGGCGCCGCATTCGGCGGGACCATCGCCGTACGACTGCTCCCCGCTCTTCTTCTCGGGCCCATCGCCGGTGTGATCGCCGACCGGTTCGACCGTCGCTACACCATGGTGATCGTCGACCTGCTGCGATTCGTGATCTACCTGTCGATCCCGCTGGTCCCGCTCTTCGGAGGGTCGCCGGCCCTGACCGTCGCGTGGGCCACGATCGCCACCTTCCTCGGTGAGACGATCACGCTGATCTGGATCCCGGCGAAGGAAGCCGCGGTACCGAACCTCATCCCCAAGTCGCGGATCGAGATCTCCAACCAGCTCACGCTCGTGACGACATACGGGATCACGCCGATCCTGGCGGCGCTCTCGCTCTCCGCGCTCACCGCGGGTCTCCAGCAGTCCGGCGCGACCCTGCCGGACTGGGCGCAACCCGTGCAGATCGCCCTCTACATCAACGCGTTCTCCCGGCTGGCCACCGCGATCGTGGTGTTCTTCGGCATCAAGGAGATCGGCGGCAAGAGCCCGGCGCGCGAGATGGCCGCCGAGCAGAGCATGTCCAAGCAGTTCACGGCGGGCTGGAAGTACATCGGCAGCACGCCCCTGGTCCGCGGCCTTGTCGTGGGCATCTTCGGGGCCTTCGCGGCCGGCGGTGTGGTGATCGGCGCGGCCCGGACGTACGCGGTCTCGCTCGGCGCCGGTGAGGCCGCCTTCTACCTGCTCTTCGGCACGATCTTCATGGGCCTCGCGCTCGGCATCGGCCTCGGTCCGATGATCGTCCGTGAGCTGTCCCGCAAACGCTGGTTCGGCATGAGCATCGTGCTCGCCAGCGGCTCGGTGATGTTCCTGGGACTCGCCTTCCACCTGTCGATGGCGCTGGTCGGCGCGCTGCTCGTGGGCGCCGGGGCGGGCATGGCGTTCCTGGCCGGCACGACCCTGCTCTACGGCGAGATCGCCGACGAACTGCGCGGCCGGGTGTTCGCGGTCGTGCAGATCGGCGTACGGATGGTCCTACTCCTGGCGATCACCCTGGCCGGCTTCCTGGTCGGCCTCGGCAGCTCCCGCCGTGTGGACCTCGGACCGGTCGGCTTCGACGTCTCGGCGACCCGGGTGCTGCTGCTGGTCGCGGGCGCGATCGGGATCTGGGTCGGCATCGGCTCGTTCCGCCAGATGGACGACAAGAGGGGTGTGCCGGTCCTCGCCGACCTCTGGGGCTCGGTGCGTGGCCGCCCGCTCTCCCCGGCCGAGTCGTTCGTGCAGGCCGGCGTCTTCGTGGTCTTCGAAGGCGGCGAGGGCGCGGGCAAGTCGACGCAGGTCACCCGGCTCGCCGAAACCCTGCGCGCGCAGGGCCGGGACGTCGTGGTCACCCGCGAGCCCGGCGCCACCGACCTCGGCGCCCGGATCCGGAGCCTGGTGCTGAACAAGGGCGAGGACGCTCCCTCGGCACGGTCCGAGGCGCTTCTGTACGCCGCCGACCGCGCCCATCACGTCGCCACCGTCGTGCGCCCGGCTCTCCAGCGAGGGGCCGTCGTGGTCAGCGACCGTTATGTCGACTCGTCGCTCGCCTATCAGGGCGCCGGTCGTACCCTGCCGGTCCAGGAGATCTCCTGGCTCTCGTCGTGGGCCACCGGCGGCCTCAAGCCCGACCTCGTCGTCCTGCTGGACGTGGAGCCGGGCGTCGGCCTGACCCGGGTCGACTCCCGGGGCGGCGACGCCGACCGTCTGGAGAGCGAGTCCCGCGCCTTCCACGAACGGGTCCGTTACGCCTTCCTCGACCTGGCCGCCGCCGACCCGAAGCGCTATCTGGTCCTGGACGCCGCCCAGCCCGTCGACGACATCTCAGACGCCGTCTCGACCAGGCTCGCCACCCTCCTGACGGTCGTGGACGAGGCCCACCCGGAGAACGCCCCGTCCGCCTGACCTCGCTTCAGCCTCGCCAGAGGGTGACCATCATCGCCTCCAGGGCGATGTCCGGCTTCACGTTGCGTTCGATGGCGTCCTGGCAGGCCAGCACCGCCTCCAGCCGTCGCAGCACGCTCTCCGGTGACCAGCGCTCGGCAGCGGCCGCCGACACCTGGGCGATGTCGGCGTGCACCACGGCGACCGGGGCGCGCAGGCCGGTGACCAGCACGTCCCGGTAGAAGCCGGCCAGGTCCTTGAGCGCCCGGTCCAGCGCGTCACGCTGCGAACGGGTGGCCCGGGACTTCTGCTTCTTCTCCAGCTCCTTGATCTGGCCGGCAGCGCCGCGCATCGCCGTCGTGGCGCCCCGGCCGGTCCCGCCGGCGCCGAGCGCCTGCTCCAGTGCCGCCTTCTCGGCGGCGTCGATGTCGACCACCGCGTCGGCGGCTTCGCGACGGGCCGAGTTCACCATGGTCTGTGCCGCGTCGAAGCACGCCCCGATGCTGCTGAGCCGGCGTGGCACGGCGAGCACCTCGTCGCGGCGCAACCGTGCCTCCTGGTCGGTGGCGAGCTGCCGGGCCCGCTCGACGTCGCCCTGCGCCGCCGCGGCAGCCCAGGCGGCCTGGCCGGGCTCGATCCCGTGCCGCGCGACGAGCACCTCGGCGACCGCTGCCGCCGACGCTTGGCGCAGCGGCACGACCCGGCAGCGCGAACGGATCGTCACCGAGATGTCGTCCGGGTGGACCGAGGGGGTGCAGAGTAGGAAGACGGTCCGTGGGGACGGCTCCTCGACGGCCTTGAGCAGCGCGTTGCCGGCCCGCTCACCGAGCCGGTCGGCGTCTTCGACGATGACCACCTGCCACCGCCCGGCCGACGGCGAACTCGCAGCCCGCAGCACCAGCGCGCGCATCTCCCGCACGCTGATCGACAGGCCTTCGGAGACCACCACCCGGACGTCGGCATGCGTCCCGGCCAGCGTCGTGTGGCACCCGTGGCACTCGCCGCACCCGGAACCGTCCCGCTCGCACTGCAACGCCGCCGCGAACACCCGGGCGGCAGTCGAGCGCCCCGACCCCGGCGGCCCCGTGAAGATCCAGGCGTGCGTCATCCCGCCCGCGCCGGCGGCGTCACCCGCGACCGCGCGAGCAGCAGCGGCGGCCGCCCGGCGCAGCGTCTCCACCGGCTCGTCCTGTCCGACCAGTTCAGCAAAGACATCGCCCACCCGACGATGGTATTGCCCCGGTACGACATCGTCGGCATCAGGCCGCCGGTGAATCACTCTGCGTGATCTTTATGTCGATCTAGGTTACGGTCCGCGTCTGGACTTTCGGTTATCCACAGGGGGGCCTTCCTGGCGTAGCGGGACGGTCACCGAAGCGGTACGGTCTGATGCCTGAACGCTACGGCGGAATGACACGCGGTGAGGAGCCGGAATGGCCCGCGAGATCGACGAGGCGTGGATCGACGAGGCGATCGAGCGATACCGGCGCATCGAAGACCTCCGGGCCGAATTCGATCAGGCGGTGGCAAAGCATTCCGTTTCGGTGCACTCGCCGGACCATTCGATCGAGGTCGTGGTCACCGCCGCTGGAGACATCGTGGACGTTCGGCTGCACGGCGACCTGCGCCATCGTGCGCCGGCCGAGTTCGCGGCCGAGATCAAGGCCGCCGTGGTGAGCGCGGCCGAGGCCGCCCGCTGGGCGAGAGAAAAACTGCACGGCGAAGTTTTCGGATCGTTCCGCACGCTGGAGGGGCACTGAGGTGGACCGACTCGCCGACCAGATCGACAGCGCGGCGGCTGCACTGTCGACGATGGACCGACGGATGCCGTTGCTGACGCCGGCCGCGGCCGTGTTCGGCGCCGACGACGCCGGTCGTCCGGGCCGGATCGGCCGGGCGCTCTACGCCGGCTGGACCGCCGTGCTCGCGGCCAGGGCCCGGGAGGCGGCCGCTGCCAACGCGTCCTTGACCGAAATGGCCCAATCACTCCGGGCCAGTGCGAGCGCCTATGCCGACACCGACGAGACGGTCCGCCACAGGTTCCAGCGGGAGATCTGATGCCGGTTCCAGCGGGAGACCTGACGCCGGCGAAGGCCACCAGCCTCCCGATCCGCCTGCCGGGCGGAGGTCTCGGATGATGGACAACCTCGACCACCTCCTGGACGCGGCGAGCCCTCTGCTGGCCCAGGTCGACCACGTGCTCTCCACGATCGGCGCTCCGGAGGGGCACCCGGTCTGGCAGGAGCTGCGCCGCGTCCGCCTGCTACCGGGCGACGCGGCCAGGGCGGTGGGCGCTCTCGACCCGGAGGCGATCCTCGAAGCGGTTCCGGAGCTGCGCGCCGACGCCGATGCCTACGCCGCGGTCGCGGACGCGCTTCCGCTGCCGGGTGCGTGGGAGGGAGAGGCGGCGGAGGCGTACGAGGTGAAGCGTCACCACACCGCGGCACACCTGAGCGGCGGCCCGGACAGCCTCGGGCACCGTGTGCGAGCAACAGCCGACCTGGCCGGCGAGCTGGCCGCCTGGATGGCGCGCTCCCGTGGCGACCTGGCGGCGATCCTGGCCGCGACCCTGATCTCCGCGGAAGCGGTGACCCTGACGACGAGCTCCCCGGCCCATCTCTCCCCGATCGAGGAGGCCCGCCTCGCCGCCGACCTGGCGGCCCCGCTGCTGCGAACGGTCGCCGACGGCTACGACCGAGGCGAATTCCTGATCGACGAGGCGGCGGCCCTGCAAACCACTGTCATTCCCTGAGTGGCCGCGACCGGGCACTGTCCACTGTGTGCTTCAGGCTTCCCGGCGCCGGCGGAAGCTCAGGAAGAGCGCACACAGCCCGCCGATCACCATGCTCGAACCGGCTACCAGCAGGGAGACCACGCCCGGCCCGGTGATCGGCAACCCACCGGTACCCACCCCGGCACCGGTCACCGAGCCAGGCCCCGCAGCCGAATCCGAGCCGCCGGACGGCCCTGAGCCGCCGGACGACCCTGAGCCACCGGACGAACCTGAGCCACCGGACGATCCCGAGCCGCCAGGGGAGTTGCCGCCCGCGGACGATCCCGAACCTGCGCGGTCGATGACGCCGTGCCGGGGCGCTACGGCAGCACCTTCGAGCATGCCGAAGGCGAGGTCCGCCACCACTGCGGACGAATACCCCGAAGTGCCTCGCACCTCCCCGCGCACCAACGACACCTTGATCGCCGTAGCCCGCGCCGCGATCGCCTTCCCCTCAGCAGCCTGCCGCACCGCACCGAGCGAGATCCGCAACTCAGCCCCGCCGCCGGAGCCGCCAGCCGAGGAACTGTCCGCGACCTCGGAACCGGCGTCACCGGCCGGGGATTGGTCTGCGACCTCGGAACCGGCGTCACCGGCCGGGGATTGGTCCGCGGCTTCGGAGCCGGCGTCACCGGAGGGAGATCGGCCCGCAATCTTGGAACCGGCGTCGGTGGAGGGGGAGCGGTCCGTTGAACCGGCGCCGGACGGTGAGCTCTCCACGGTCTTGGCGTCGTCGGTGTTCGGGTCGCCGAGAGTGGCGTCGCCGATGACCGGCAATCCCGGGATCGACGGCAGTGGTAGTGGCTCGCCCTTGCCGACGCGGCCGGGCAGCGACTCCAGAACCGTGGACTCCTCACCCAGAGTGATCTCTTTGTGGTCACCCGCAGTGTCGAGAACGGTTTTCTCGCCATCCCGGTGGGTCACCTCGACCAGGGGCGGCTCGTAATGGGCCTCGCCACGCCCGGCCGCCGACATGCTCACCCGCAGTGTGGCGGCCCTCAGCATCCGGATGCGGACCTCGCCGTCGACCAGGGCGACCTTGCCGGCTTCCAAGGTCGCCGTCGTGACCGTCTCCGCCTCGCCGTCGCGGCCGCGCAGCCCGGTGGTGGTCGTGCCGGTGAGCTTCTCCGGTACGCGGACCAGCGACTGGTTGCCGCCGCCGGTGAGTGAGACACGGTCCAGCTCGGTCGTCGCAGTCGACGCCTCGCCCGTAGTGGAACCGCAGGTCAGCCCCTTGTTCCAGCGGGCGTGCGCGGAGAGCGAACCCGACCCGGCGCGCAGCGGGCCGAACCGTTTCGCGCCGAGGCGCTGCCCGGCCGCCTTGCGGTTGTCCGGCGGGGCCTGCTGCACGACGAGGTCGTTGCGGGAGGAGTCGCCGGACACCCGGCCGTCCAGTGCGCGGGCCGCCGCCGCTGACTTGATCGTGCCGTTGGCGATCAGGACACTGCGGGCGTCACCGAGGGCGACCCCACTGATGGCGGGAGCCGATTCCGGTGTGCTTTCCCCCGTACGCGAATCGGGTCTTGATCCTGACCATCCACCCTGACCGCCGCCGCCGTCCGCCGGGGAAGCCGAGGACCGCGTGGCGGGAGCCGCCACGTCGCCCAGCTCGAGCCGGTTGATCCGGAGCAGCTGCGTGCTGGACTGGCCGGCGTGGGTGCCAGGCTTGGTGCAGGTGGCCTGGGCGAATGCCGGCAGAGGCACAGCGAGCGCGCTCAGCGCGACGACGCTGGTGACCATCGATCCGGCGGCCACCGACCTGGCGGGTGTCATGGCAGTTCCTTTCGCGGCGTCGTCTACGGGACTGGCCAACGAAGGTCGATCAGGCCGGTTGCGTCGCATCTATGCGACAACCCGCGCGGGTAGTTCAAATCCGGCATTTGGTGCGGCTTGCCGGGCGTCGTAGGGTTGGTCGCATGGGCATGCTGTGCGCGGTCAGCTTCAACCGTTACGGCCGCCTCTACTACCTCGATCCGAACGGGTTCACGCCCGGAGTCGGCGACCGCGTGCTGGTCCCGACGGACGACGGACCCGAGGTGGCGGAGTGCGTCTGGGCGCCGCAATGGGTCGACGAGGACACCTCCGGGTTCCCCAAGGTCGCCGGGCTTGCGGACGACCGCGACCTGCGCCGCGACGAGCTGCTGCGCAAGCGCAAGGCCGAGGCCAAGGTGGCCGCCAAGAAACTGATCAAGGCGCATGACCTGCCGATGAAGGTGGTCGCCATCGACCACGTGCTCGAGCAGGCCGCGGCCGACGGTGGATCCGGCAGCGCCCGGACGACGATCTACTTCACCGCGCCGCACCGCGTCGACTTCCGCTCGCTCGTGCGCGACCTCGGCGCCACCCTGCACTGCCGCGTCGAGCTGCGGCAACTCTCCGCGCGTGACTCGGCCCGCGTGCAGGGCGGCATCGGATCGTGCGGGCGCGACCTGTGCTGCGCCACCTTCCTGACCGATTTCGAACCCGTCACCATCCGGATGGCGAAGGATCAGGACCTGCCGCTCAACCCTCTGCGCATCTCCGGCGCATGCGGCCGGTTGATGTGCTGCCTCAAATACGAGCACCCTCTGTACGCGAAATTCCAGGCGTCCACCCCGGCGGTCGGCACCCGGGTGACGACTCCCGAGGGCGACGGGCGCGTCGTCGGCCACAGCGTGCCGAAGGACGAGGTCGTGGTCCGGCTCGACGCCGACGGCTCGCGCTGCTCATGCAGTCGCGCCTCGGTCTGCGGGCCGAGGCAGGCCCACGACGCGAAATACAACGCGGAGGACTAGACGACCCGGACCGGCGGTTCGATTCGGTGTGGGATCAGTGGTGTCTCCGGGCGTAGCCACGGTGACTCGGGGTCGCCGTCCGGGTCGGGTTGCCAGTCGTGGCAGACCTTCCGCACGCCGATCGGGTGGATGGTCAGTGTGCCGTCGGCGCCGATGTGCATCCGCAGGAAACTCTTGCCGTCCTCGATGCCCTGGCCGGCGAAGAGCTCGTTGACGTTCACCCCGAACCGGGCCGCGATCAGCAGATAGGCGGCGGTCAACTGGGTCGACAGGATGGCGATCACCGGTCCGTAGACGACCGCGGCCACCACGAGCGGCAGCGGCCACGCCCAGTCGCGGAAGTCCAGCCGCAGCCAGGCGAGGGTGCCGCCGGCAGCGAGCGCGATCTGGGCGAAACCGTGCAGCAGCCCGAGTATCCAGTGCCGTGCGTGCTTCGGCGACGACGCGCCGGGCGGCTGCGCGAACAGCACGGTGGCCAGCAGGATCACCAGCAGCATCAGGACCAGCGGGATCGTGAACAGCTTCAGGATGCTGCCGTCCTGCCTCGACGCGGCGGCGCCGGCCATCGCCAGCATGGTCAGCGTCTGGATGATCCCGAGCATCGTCGCGAATCCGGCGTTGCGGCGCGGCAGCCGATGGAAGACGCCCCACCCCCAGCGGCGCGAGGTGGGCGCATCCGGAAAGCTTTCCTTCAATCCGTACGTACGGCTGCGGCTCTTGCTGCGGGTCAGCGTCTCCTTGGGCGGCACCGTCAGCTCGTCCGGAAGGTTCTGGGTGCCCAGTGTGTAGGCGCCCCCGCCACCACACGTGATCAACTCTCGGTCCTCGCCGGTGTACCGCGCATAGTGGTGCAGGTCGCCGGAGACGAGCACCCGCACATGGGCCCTGGTCGGCGCGAGAATGGTCCGGATGAAGTAGTCGACGGCGTCGTACTTCTCCGGCGAATCGGCGGCCTTCACCCAGGTCGGCGACGGCGTCATCAGAATGACCCGGTCGTCCGGCCCGACCTGTGCGGCGGCACGTTCGAAATACATCAGCTGCGGGTCGTCGATGTACGCCCCGAACTGCTCGTCCACCGCGAACAACCACCAGTTCGCCGGCAGTTTCACCGCGAAGTAGGAACGGCGCTGCTCGGTCCGCCAACCGCCGATGTGGCCGTCCTTCCTCCGGGCGAAGAGCCGCAGGAAAGCGGTCAGTCCGTCGTACCAGTCATGGTTGCCCGGCAAAGCGAAGAGCGTGGGTCGCGGCTCCCCGGCCGGCGCCTCCGGCAAGGCCGCGCGGTACGGGCCCTTCATTCGGTTCTCGTAGCCGTCGCCGCTGGCCAGCGGGTAGACCTGGTCGCCGCCCATCATCAGCAGGCGGCCGCGCGGGAGTCGCTCGCCGTCGACTTCGAGGTCGGGCTGAGCCAGCAGGTAGGCCATCGAATAGGTCGCGTCGAACCCGTCCCCGAGATCGGCGATGTAGTCCAGCCACAATTCGCCGTCGGCCGTCGCGGAATGGTCGAAGACGTCGCTGTCGAGCGCGTTCTGCAGCTCACGCTTGTCCAGGTACGCCCCGAACAGGATCGCCAGCAGTGCCCGCAGGCCGGTGCTCAACAGCAACAGCGGCGCGAGCCAGCCGACCGGCCCTTTCGGCGTGAAACCAAGCTCCTGCGGATCCATGCTGGTAGGGCGTTCCGGCATGGTCCGCTCGGATTCGACCGGATCCTGTCGAGCAACAAACGACATCGACCGATCCTAGTCGGCGCCCGACTCGATCCGGAGTCCCCCGCGCCGGGCGCCCCGCCTGATGCCGTACACTTGCTTCCGTTGCCGCCTTAGCTCAGTCGGCTAGAGCGACGCACTCGTAATGCGTAGGTCGACGGTTCGATTCCGTCAGGCGGCTCGTTTAGAAAGCCCAGGTCAATGGCCTGGGCTTTCTCTTTTGAGTGGTTCGACGACGGTCTGCCGCAGGCATCTCACCCTCGGCGGGGCATCAGCTGGTTGCTGTCGCCGAGGGGGACTTGGTGACGGTCTTCAGGAGCCAGTCGATCGGAGGGCTCACCAGCGGGCGCAGGGCCCACACGACCGGGCGGCTGGCGGTGAGCCAGACGAACGCGACAACGCCGGCGGTGAGGGCCAGCAGGGCGGGGATGTTGTCGACCTGCCGGTCGAGGGGGGACCAGGCGAAGGCCAGGACGACGAACCCGTGCAGCAGGTACGGGTACATGGAGTTGGCGCCCCAGCCCGTGAAGAACGTCTGGCGGCGGGAGGCCAGCATCATGATCGCCCAGATCATCGCCAGGCTGACGGCGATCAGGCCGAGGCGGATCAGGACGCCCTCGCTCACCTCGACACCGAGTCGCTTGTAGGCGCTGTTCCAGTACAGCCAGAGGCTGGACAGGTTCGAGGCGACCAGGTAGGCGATCGGCGCCACGGCGACGAGCACGCCGACTGCGGCCAGTCGTACGGCCCCCGACGGGCGGTAGGCGAGCCTGCCCCGGCCGAGCCAGACGCCGAGGACGAAGAAGGGCAGCATCCCGGCTACCCGGTTCAGCGAGAACGTGTGGGTGAGCACCGTGGCGGCACCGGCCGCTAGGGACACCACGATCGCGATCGGGAAAGCGCCGCGGAGCTGGGCGAAGAGCGGTGTGAGCATCCGCCAGGCGAACAGGGCGGGCAGGAACCACAGCTGATAGATCGGGGAGAGGAACGAGTTGACCGTCCAGTCCATCGGCTTGTCCATCACCGTGTAGAAGCTCATGTAGAGCAGCTGGAACACGATGTACGGCACGAGCAGGTCCCGCAGCAGCGACGCCGCGCGCCGGCCGGTCAGCTCGGTCGCCGACAGCATCCCGGACAGCATGGCGAAGGCCGGCATGTGGCACAGGTAGATGAACGTGTAGATCGTCTTGCCGCCCGGCGAGGAGCCGACCGTCTGACCCACCATGTGGCCCAGCACGACCAGGACGATCAACAGTCCTTTGACGTTGTCGATGTACGGGTCGCGCTTGACGGCCGGCGCCGCAGCGACCCCGGTGCTCACAGGCATCACTGCGGTTGTCACCCGGTCAGGGTGCCGTCCGGTCGAAACACGATCTAGCGTGAGTGACGAAGATCACCGATGTCACAGCTCAGTGATCTAGCGATTCATAGGCTCGACCTCGGCCGGTCCGCTCCGGAGGAACGAATCGCCGCGGACGTTCCAGACCAGCCTCGCGGCCGACCACGCCAGGCCCACCCCGGCGAGCCGGCCCGCCCACAACATCACCGCCGTCACGGACATCCTCAGCGTCACCAGGTAGGGCAGCGACCCGAGCAACGCCAGCACACTGATCCCCGGAAAAGTGATGAAGAGCGGATTGAGCGACCGGGACCGGCTCGCCTTCGTCCGGTGCTCGACCAGCCACTGCTCCCAGCCCAGCCCGTCCCCGACACGCGGACTCAGCCGGGTCCGCACGTACGCCCCGATGTTCGTGCACGCATAGCTGTGCGAGACGTGACGGCCGGCGAGCATGTAGGTGATCAGGGGGAGGATCAGGAGGACCGCTGATCTGCCGGCGCCGGACAGCGCCAGGCTGAAGAGCGCGCCCGCGGCCGTGAGCTGGATCGACAACAGTCCCTGCTGGCTGTTCTGCCGGGCGATGATCTCGGCTCGGAGCGCGGTGAACTCGTTGAGGGCCGACTCCTGGCCCGCGGGCGCTTCATCGGACATGTGTCCCCAGATCAGAGAAGTACCTGATGCCGAGGGTGCACGGTGGCGGGTGGGACGCGGTGCCTTCTGTCGGTGTCCTGACTGGGCTTCACCCGTACAAGGAAGGTCAGGAAGAGATCTGATCCAGCAAGGCTTCGCAGAAGGCGGGGAGGTCGTCGGGCTTGCGGCTGGTGACCAGGCCGTCGTCGACGAAGACCTGTTCGTCGACCCAGGTGGCGCCCGCGTTGACGAGATCGGTGCGGAGGCTGGGCCAGCTGGTCAGGGTGCGGCCGTCGACGACGCCGGCCTCGATCAGGGTCCATGGGCCGTGGCAGATCGCGGCGACGGGCTTGCCGGTGCCGACGAAGTCGCGGACGAAGCGGACCGCATCCGCGTCGGCTCGCAGGAAGTCGGGATTGGCGACACCGCCGGGGAGGACCAGGGCGTCGTAATCGGCGGGGTCGGCGTCGGTCACATGCTTTTCGACACGGTAGGTGCCGGCCTTGTCCATGTGATTGACGGCCTGAATCTCACCATTCTTGATCGACAGCAGTTCCGCCGTCCCGCCGGCCGATTCCACGGCCTTGCGGGGTTCGGTGTATTCGATCTCCTCCACACCGTCCGTGGCGAGGAAAGCCACACGCATCTCGGGCTCCTTTCGCAACTACGCTCAATAGTTGCGGTTCCCGATGGCGGCGCGGGCAAACGCCGGGGCGCGGCCGTTCGCGAGTTCGCCGGCGAACCAGGCGCCGAACGAAGCGAGGGCCAGCGCGAGCACCTCGACGGCGAAGACGCCACCGCCGGCGACGCGGCCGGGGGTGTGGACGCGGAGCATCAGGATGACCGCGAAGATCACCAGGACACCCATGTTGATCAGGCTGCGGAGCACACCGAGACGGCGTGCACTCGGGTTCCGCACGAACATCATGTCGACCGCCCCGGCCAGGGCGGCGAGCACTCCGCCGAGCAGTCCGGCGATGATGTTCCAGTAGGCCAGCGCGCCCAAGATGCTAGGGCCACCCAGCAAGTCGGCCATATCGAACATTACGGCCATCGCGAATAGACCGAGCGGGAACATCACCAGGATCGGCTGCACCTGCTGGCCCGCGACACTCAACCGGCTCTCCATTCGGCATTCGCCTTCCCACCTGCGTAAATACAGGTTCGTCGCGGCATCCGAGTTTTGGCTACCCGGTCCGCCGAGGGCTGAAACGCCGACGCGGCGACCGTGGCCGTGCCCACACGGAAGCAGCGCGGCTTCTCCGTAATCTGCAACATGGCAGATTGAGTGGTGGCGGACAGCGGCATGGCGTGCTGTACTACGAATACGGCAACAAGGGTGGAGTCGGAGGGAGAGACAAACAACGGCACCCGGCGGCAAACGGGTGCCGTTGTCCGCCTCTACGACACTGTTCTTGATTCCTTCTCATGCACGGCTCTGATCTTTTGCGACACGCGAGGCGGGGGGCCCTCGCGCCAATGGTGGCCTGCCTTCCTCCCCCTCGCAAGGAAAAGCGAAGAGGAGTTCGCCATGCGCACACGCACCTATTACTCCGGGCCCGACGCCATGGTGACCGACGATCATTTCGTGTGGAAGACCGTCTCGGCGCAGCACACCTTCTCCGTGCGCGATCTCCGCAATGTCGGCCTGGTCCAGGCGCCCGCGCGGATGCGCCCCTTCGCTCCGGCGCTGATCGTCGGTGTCCTCTTCGTCGCGGTCGCCGGCTGGAGCCTGATGCCCACCCCGACGTGGTACGTGGCAGGCTTCCTCGCCGTGTCGGCACCCGCTGTGATGGCCGCGTGGCGCCAACCGCGGCACTGGGAGCTGCATGCGCAGTACCGGAATCAGGCCGTGGTGCTCTATTCCTCGGCCGATGCCCGCGTCTTCAATCAGGTGAGCCGGGCCTTGCGACGAGCCATGGAAGACACCGGCCGGACACCCTGGGGGTACGGGCTAGCGGCCGCGTGACCAGCCCGTTCGCGAATACCTCTCGGGTGAGATCTCTATTTGATCAAAACCGCACCTTGCACCCGTCGTTCTGATAGGACAGTAATAGGATGTCCGCGACCTCGCTGAGTGCCACTTGGCAATCAGCGAGGTAGCACATCGCACGGCCACTATTACCTACTGTCACCACCTACTTCGACGATGAAGGACTCATGGCTGAGGGTGACTCGCCTACGATCGCGCGCCGGCGCGTGCGGCTTGCGCTTCGTGAAGCGCGGGAGCGAGCCGATCTCACCCAACTCCAGGTCGCCGAGGAGATGGAATGGTCGCTCAGCAAGGTGATCCGGATCGAGAACGGGGACGTCAGCATTTCCCCGAACGACCTCCGGCCGTTGCTGAGCTACCTCGGGATCAAGGACAAGGCGGTCGTCGCGGCACTGGTCGCTGACGCCCGCATTGCACGAACCCGGCAGCGGGCGGCGTGGTTCCAGACGCCCGCGTACCGCGAACACCTCACCGACCACATGCGCAAACTCATCGAGTACGAGGGCGAAGCCACCGAGATCCGCTCGTACTCGATCTACTACATCCCCGGCCCGCTGCAGACCACCTCGTACGCCACGGCCCTGATCAGCCGGTTCGAGGAGGAGTTGACCGAGGAGCAGCGCGCTCGCCGGGTCCAGGCGCGGGCGCTGCGACGGGAGGCACTGCTCGCCCGAACCGGCGTGCAGTTCCTGGTGATGCTCGACGAATCGGTCCTCAGACGGACCATCGGAGGGCCGGAGATCTTCGCCGACCAGCTACGGGACCTCAAGGCGCTCGCTGAGAACGGCACCATCAGGATCCGGATGGTGCCGTTCTCGCTGGACGCCTCGGTGACGAACAACGCCAGCTTCGACCTGCTCCTCCTCGGTGAGGGCGAGGTTCTCTACCGGGAGACCGGGATCGACGACGAATTGGTGGAAGACCGGGAGGCGACCGCGAAACACCGCGCTCGCTACGACAAGGTCTGGCAAGAGGTCGCGGATGAGGAAGACACGATCGAATTCATCCGGAGACAGATCGAGATACTCGAGGGCACGAGTCCTCGGGATTAGCTGAGATACAAATCGTGGAAGGTCCACAATGGGAGAGATGAACGTGCCCGCATGGCGTAAGAGCAGCCGCTGCGGAACGTCAACCTGCGTCGAGGTTGCCAAGGTCGACGACCAGTACCTCATCCGTGACTCGAAGAACCCGGAGGTCGCGGCGCTCGCCTTCACGAAGGACGAGTGGGACGCGTTCGTCGAGGGTGTGACTGCGGGCGAATTCCGCTTCTGAGGTCCCGACGACCGCCCGCTTCGCGTAGGTGATCTGGAAAGCGCGGAGCGGGCGCGTCAAAAAATACTCACAAAAACTGCATATCGGTTCGAACGGACGCCGCATACCTCACATTTGACGTGATAAGCGGCGTCGTTTCGTTTTCACTCATGTGTGTACGCACCCATGCCCGGTTCATTCGCATACCGTGGATTCGAGCCGTCATGGAGGTACGAATAATGATCTATCCGACGGAAAGGCTGCACTGGCGACGTAGTAGACATTGCTCCAGCGGAGCATGTGTCGAGGTCGCGATGACCGGCGAAGAGGTCCTGATCAGGGACTCGAAGAACCGGGATCTCACTCCACTGGCGTTCACCCAGGCCGAGTGGGAGGCGTTCGTCGCCGGCGTCAAGGCCGGGGACTTCGGTTTCGAATGAGTTCGCTTCATCCGGAGCCACCCGGTGCCGCGGGCCGAGCGCGGCATACTGCACTGGTGGACGGCTATCAGCACGCCACCGACACGGACCGCTTCGCGATGCTCCACGATGCGGCCGACACCCTGCTGGACGAACTCTCCGAGCGCTATCTGGTGGAGCGCCGCGAGACGAAGGAACCGTTCGGGCTCGACGACGCGCTCGTGCGGACGGTCCGGCTCATCCCCCGCTCGCCTGCCGGGGCTCCGCTGGCGATCCACTTCACCGAGCCGGGCTTGATCCTGCGGCTCGGCCGGTGGTGGGAGGAGTCCCTGCCGACCTGCGCCTGCGACACCTGTGCCGAGGATCCGCGAGGCCTGGTGGAGCGGTTACGCACCCACGCCGCCGCGCTGATCGAGGGCGGCCTGTGGGAACGCGTCCGGCGTGGGGTGGGCGGGTCCTGGTTCGAGACCAAGTTGATCGGCACCGGAGTCAGCGCGGACCGCGAGGGTCCGCTCTCCGCCGCCGGTGCCCGGGACGCCCGCCGTGGTGGTTTCGCCGCCGCGGTGCAGTGGGCTCCCTGGCAGTTCCGCTACTGATCGACAGTGGGCAAGAGACCATCACCGACCCAACAGATTGACGGCTGCTCTGATCGGGTGGCGGCGCAGGACCCGGGCCATGGAGACCTCTCCGCGGCAGAAACCGGTGAACGCCCGCCATCCGATCGGGCTGGCCATCGCCGCATGCACGAGAGCGGGATGCCGTCCGAACAGTCGTAGAAGCCGGCGCCCCGCTGCCATCTCGGGTGCCAGGTTTTCAGCGATCATTTCCTCGTACGACGAAAGCTCTTGATCTTTGGCAGCGACCTGCCCGGCCCATGTCCCGGATCGAAGCGCGTAGCTGATCCCCTCCCGTGACCAGGGTTCGAGCAACCCGGCGGCGTCACCGGCGACCAGAACCCGGCCACGCCGCAGCGGAGAATCGGCCCGGCGGCAGTGCGTGAGATGCCCGGAATCACGGATCACCGCGCGATTCGCGAGCCCGAGACGAGCCACGAGATCACGCAGGTAGCGCTTCGTCTCCGCGCCCCGCCCCTTCTCCATGATCACGCCGACGGTGGTCTGGTCGCCCTTGGGGAAGACCCAGCCGTACGAGCCCGGCACCGGCCCCCAGTCGAGCAGAAGACGCCCCTGCCAGCGCTCCCGATCCGCCGGCGTCGCGCCGAGCTCCAACTCCAGGCCGAGATCCTGCTGGTCGAAGCTGACACCGACATGGCGGGCGCTGACCCCGGCCGAACCGTCCGCGCCGATCACCGTCCGCGCCGAGATCTCCTCGCCGCCGTCCAGCACCACGGTTGCCGTGTCCGCGTCCTGCTCCACCCGCCTGACCAGGACGTTCTCCCTGATCTGTGCGCCGGCCTCAACAGCAGCCCGGCACCACGCGGAATCGAAGTCATCCCGCCTGACCATCGTCACCACCGGATCACCGGACGCCCGCCTGGTGAACCCGCGCCGCCCGTCATGCGTGAACGTCACCGCGTTGATCCGGTCCCGTTCCGGAATCCGCAGCCTGCTCCGGCTGATCTCCACGGACGGCCCGATCAGCCCGCCACCACACGTCTTGTAGCGCGGATGCCGCGCCCGCTCCAGCACGATCACCCGAGCCCCGGCCTCGGCGGCAGCATGCGCCGCTGCCAGGCCGGCCGGTCCCGCGCCGATCACAGCGACATCCCACTCCGGTTCCCGGCGCACGCCTGGAGTCTAATCACGCTGATTGATTCTTCGCTTGGCGTGAGTCCGCCATCCCACCTGGAGCGCCGGGCGCACCAGTAAGCGGCTAAGGCGTTTCGGTTCTTTCAAGCCCGAAGAAGGGCGTGAAGAGTGCGGTCCTGAAGTCGGGCATGGGGAAGGTGGTCTACGCGGGCACCTCGACGCGGCAGCCGCAGACCAAGTACGACGCCGTCAAGGTCAAGTGAGGGAGCGGGCGGCCGCTGCCGCCGCCCACTGCTCGTCGGCGGCTTTCTTCAGCGCCATGCCGTCCTTGCCGTTGTAGCGGACGAGTTTGGGTAGTGCGGCGGCCAGGGCGACGCTGCCGGCGACGCAGAGGACGCCGCCTACCCAGATCGCGCCGGGGACGCCGAGGGAAGTGCGGGCCATCAGGCCGGAGCGGAGCTGGCCGGCGAGCGGGCCCGTCGTGTAGGAGAGCATCTCGATGCCGGCGAGACGGCCGCGCAGATGATCGGGGATCGTCTGGTTCCAGATGATCATGCGGAAGATGCCGGAGATCATGTCGGCGGCGCCGGCGAAGGCAAGGCAGAACAGCGTGAGCCAGAGCGTGCCGGAGAGGCCGACGCCGATGATGCCGACGCCCCAGAAGGCAGCCGCGATCAAGACCATCAAACCATGACGATGCACGCGCGAAGTCCACCGCGAACCGAACGTCGCCAGCAGTGAGCCGACAGCCGGGGCGGCGTAGAGGAGACCGAGCACGCTGGGCCCGCCGAGCTTGTTCGCGAGGAACGGGTAGAGCGCGGACGGCATGCCGAAGAACATCGCGTTGATGTCGACCAGGTAGGTGCCGAGCAGCTCGGGCCGGGATTTGGCGTAGCGGAGACCGGTCACGACGCTGGACAGCGACGGGCGGTCGGCGGCCGGGGGCGGCGGGACGGCCTTGACCAGGGTCAGGCAGGTCAGCGAGACCACGAAGGTGAGCAGGTCGAACGCGTACACCCAGGCCAGGTCGAAGTTGGCGAGCAGGATGCCGGCCAGGGGCATGCCGAAGAGCTGGGCGAACTGGGCGCCGAGCGACTGCAGTGACATGGTGGCCGGCAGTTCCTCCGGTTTCACCAGTCGCGGGACCATCGCCTCCAGGGCCGGGCGCTGCACGCTCGCCACCGCGGCGGTCAGGAACGCCGCGATGTAGAGCAGCCACAGGTGCGGCTCGGCGGAGAGCGAGTTGATCAGCAGGATGCCGCAGATGGCTGCGAGGGCGATCTCGGCGCCCCGGACCAGCAGCCGCCGGTCGATGTAGTCGGCGAGCGCGCCGCCGACGAACGCCATGATGAGGATCGGGGCGAGCTCGCAGACGCCGATCAGGCCGACCATCAGCGGGTCGTCGGTCAGCTTCGCCACCTGGTACGGGATGGTGACGTAGCTGATGAACGAGCCGAAACTCGTCACCACACCGCCGATGAAGACGAATCGGAAGTCTCGGGAGGTACGCAGAGGAGCCAGATCCACGAATGGCCATCTTGCCGCATGGGCAAGATCTACTTCATGACGAGCCTGCCGGTAGCGCGGAACTCGTCGAGGTCGGAGAGCGCCTCTTCGATCACGAACGATTTAGGGCCGGGCAGCGCGTCCAGGGCGAAGAAGCCGGCGTCGACGCTCTCCTCGGTCTGCCGGAGCAGCTCGCCCTCCCACTCGTGCACCACGAACGTCATGAGCACCTGCTGGTAGGTGTGGCGGAACTCGTTCGTGTAGGTGTAGGCCGTGTAGAACGCGTACGGCGTCAGCGAGGTGGCCTTCAGCCCGGTCTCCTCCCAGAGCTCCCGGACAGCGCAGTCCTCCATGCTCTCGCCGAGCTCCATGGCCCCGGCCGGGATGGCCCACCGGTGATTGTCGGAGCGCTGGATCAGCAGCAACCGGCCCTGGTCGTCGAAGAGCACGGTCCGCGCCCCGACGAAGAAGATCGTGTCGGTGTCACCGACGCTGGCCCGGACCTTGCCCAAGTACGACTCTGCCCACGTCAGCGCCACTGAGCCACCCCGACACCCGCAACCCATGCAATTCCCATGGGCCGAGCGTAGTCATGCTGACTTCTTGGCGGGCTTCCGAGCGGGAGTGGATTTTTTCGCGGCGGTGGTGGCCTTCTTCGCGGGCGCTGCCTTCTTGGCCGGCGTGGCCTTCTTCTTCGGCGGTGCGGACTCGGCGGACGACGAACGCGCCGCCTTCGCCCTCTCCACCGAGGCCTTCAGCGCGGCCATCAGGTCGACCGCCGCGGCCGGCGCCTCCTCGGCCTCCTCCGGCTGGACGACCTCGCGGCCCTCCACCTTCGCGTCGATGACCTCCTGCAGCGCGGCCCGGTAGTTGTCGGTGAAGTCGTCGGCGTTGAAGCTGCCGGCCATCGAGTCGATCAGGGAGCTGGCCATCGCCAGTTCGGCGGGGCGGGTCTCGATGTCCTCGTCGAGGAAGCCGAAGTCGGGGGTGCGGACCTCGTCGGGCCACATCATCGTGTTGAGGATCAGCACGTCGTCGCGGACCCGCAGGGTGGCGAGCTGCTCCCGCTGCCGGATCGCGATCTTGACGATGGCCACCCGGTCGGCGTCGCGGAGCGCGTCCCGCAGCAGGACGTAAGGCTTGGCGGCCTGGCCCTCGGGTTCGAGGTAATAGGACTTCGCGAAAAGGATCGGGTCGATCTGCTCGGCCGGAACGAATTCCAGCACGTCGATGGCGCGCGAGGTGCTGAGTGGAAGATCGGCGAAATCCTCGTCCGTCAAGATCACCATTTCGCCGCCGCCGATGTCGTATCCCTTGGCGATGTCGTCGTAGGTGACGACTTCGCCGTCGACCGAGCAGGTTCGCTGGTACTTGATGCGGCCACCGTCGGTGCGATGCACCTGGTGGAAACGAATATCCTTCTCTTCGGTCGCCGAGTACAGCTTGACGGCGATCGACACCAGGCCGAACGAGACAGCGCCCTTCCAGATCGCTCGCATGACATCAGAATCGCATCACTGGGACGCCTGCGTAAGGTGATTGCTTCTGCTTATGGTGATCAGGTGCCGGGTCCACCCCTGTCGCCGATGCTCGCGACGGCTGGCCGGCTGCCGGTAGGGCCGGAGTGGAGCTACGAGTTCAAGTGGGACGGCGTCCGCGTCCTGGCCCTGTTCGGTGGCGGCCCGCCGGACCTCTTCGCGCGCTCCGGAGCGGTGGTCACCCCGGCCTACCCGGAGCTCGCCGGCCTGCGGCTGCCCGCCGGCACCCTCCTCGACGGCGAGATGGTGGTCCTCGACGCCGCCGGCCGTCCCTCGTTCACGGCCCTCGCCGAACGCATGCACGTGCGCGACCCGAATCGGGCGGCACGGCTCGCCGCCGGCCTGCCCGCCACGTACATGATCTTTGATCTGCTCTTCCTCGGCGGCATCGACCACACCGGCCTGCCCTATCTGGTCCGCCGCGAGCTCCTCGAGGGCCTCGGGGTGAACGACACGCGCTGGATGGTGCCGCCCTCCTTCGGCGACGGCCAGGCCACCGCCGCCGCCGCCCGGGAGAACCGCCTCGAAGGGGTCGTGGCGAAGCGCTCCGACTCGGTCTACCTGCCCGGCACCCGGTCGGCCGACTGGATCAAGGTGAAGTTCGACCGGACCGGCGACTACGTGATCGGCGGGTGGCGTCCCGGCGCCCGCAGGCTCGGCGGGTTGCTGATCGGGGTGCCCGGGCCGGGCGGGCTGGCGTTCCGCGGCCGGGTGGGCGGCGGGATCGGCGCCGTGGCGGAGAAGGAGCTGCTGGCCAGGCTCGAACCCCTCGCCACCGACGCGTCGCCCTTCGCGCCGGGAGTGGTTCCCCGGGAGGATTCACGAGGAGCCCATTGGGTACGCCCGGAGCTGGTGGCCGAGATCCGTTACGGCAACCAGACACCCGACCGTCGTCTGCGTTTCCCCCGGTTCCTGCGGCTGCGTGACGACAAGAGCCCCGCGGAGTGTGCCGACGATGAGCCCTGACCGGTTCGCCGTGACGATCGAGGGTCGCGACGTCGAACTCTCCAACCTGGACAAGCTGATGTACCCGGCGGCCGGCTTCACCAAGGGCGAAGTGATCGACTACTACACCCGGGTCGCCCCGGTCATGCTGCCGCACCTGAGCGGACGGGCGGCCACCCGGATCCGCTATCCCAACGGCGTCGAGGGCGCGCACTTCTTCGAGAAGAACAAGCCCGCCGGTACGCCGGACTGGGTGCGCCTGGAGACCCTGCCGGTGCCGGGGTCCACGAAGAGCCGGGAGACGATCGAGTTCGTGGTCGTCGACGATCTGCCCACGCTGGTCTGGGTGGCGAACCTGGCTTCGATCGAGCTGCACACCCCGCAGTGGCGGGTCGGCGCCGACCCGGACCTGATGGTGGTCGACCTGGACCCGGGAGCGCCGGCCGGCCTGAAGGAGTGCTGTGCCGTCGCCGTGCTGATGCGGGACAGGCTCGCCGATGACGGTATTGCTGCTTATCCGAAGACATCAGGAAAAAAGGGTATGCAACTGTGCTGCCCTATTTCCGGGACCCGGTCCGCCGAGGTCGTTTCCTCGTACGCCAAAAAGGTCGCCGAAGAGCTGGCGGCGATGGTCCCCGGCTCGATCACCGCAAAGATGGCGAAGGCCGTCAGGCCGGGCAAGGTCTTCATCGACTGGAGCCAGAACGCGGCGGCGAAGACCACGGTGACGCCGTACTCGCTGCGGGCGGGGGAGAGGCCGACCGCCTCCACGCCGCTGACCTGGGACGAAGTGATCGCGATGGCGACCGGCGAGGCGGAAGCCCGGCAATTCGGCCCGGACGAGGTGCTGGCCCGGGTCGAGCAGCACGGCGATCTGCTCGCCGATCTACTACGGAATGGAAACGTCGTACCGGAAGCGGATCGACGTAAGTGATCTTCAGGCCTTAAGATCTCGACGCGTTTCTTGATAACGGGGGAAGATCGCGTTGAGCATGCTTCGCGCTGCCGTGTCCGCGGCTGTCGTCACGTCCTTGATCCTCACTTCGGCCGGACCGGCCTCCGCCGACGACCCGGCTGCAGTCGACACCGCACCGCCGGTGGTCAGCGCGACCGGCTTGACCGAAGGTCAATACATCCGGCCGTTCCACGAGATCTTCCCCATCGCCACCGATGACGTGGCGCCCTTATGGGTGCAGATCTTCGTCGACGGCAAGAGCACCGGTGACGGCTTTTTCGGTCGCTACCAGGGGAAACTCTACGGCCAGGTGGTGCTTGCCGACAGCATCCCGGATGGCGCCGAAGTCGAGGTGGGTGTCCGTGTTCAGGACGCCGCCCGCAACTGGAGCGAGTTCCGCACGACGCGGGTGATCGTCGACCGGACAGTGCCGACCGCCACGGTCCTGCCCGATGACGACTTGATCCTGGCCGGGAGGTCGCTGACGCTCGTCGCGTCGGATGTGCCCGCGGACAGCCACGTCGTGATGACGACCTACTCCGGCCGGGAGCTCGCCCGGGCCACGTCGGCACCCTGGAAGCTTCCGCTGAACACCGCCGATCTCGCCGGCGGTGACCGGACTGTGCGGGTCAGCGTGATCGACAGAGCTGGCAACCGGACCGACTACTACCGGTTCCTCGACATCGACCTGACCGGACCCGAGGCCGCCCTCATCCCGGAGGACCACCCGGGGCTCGTCGGACCGGGCCTGCACGTTTTTCAGGGTGAGGCATCGGACCGGGCCGGTGTGGCGCGGTCCGAGTGGTGGATCGACGGCGCGCTGCGCGGGCGTGAGCCGAGCTATGTCGCCTATGACTTCGGCACCCGCGCACGCACCACCGCCGTGGAATGGCGGGTCTGGGACCGGGTCGGGAACCGGACCGTGGTCCGCTATCCGGTCACTGTCGACGTGCAGGCCCCGACCGTCGTCTCCACCTCGCCGGCGGCGAACACCCGGGTCCGTGGAACCACGCTGAAGGCGACGCTCAAGCTGGCCGACCAGACCGGCGTCTACTCCACGATCACCGAAGGTGGCCTCGACCACGACGTGACCGCGCCCTACACGGCGACGTTCCGCCTCGGCGCCGACGGGCCGCAGCGTCTCGGCTGGGTGGTCAGCGACCACTGGAACAACTCCCGTCGCGTCTACCAGACCGTCATCGTCGACAATTCCGGCCCTTCGGTGGCCTGGGTGACGCCTTCCTCCCTGGTGCGCGGGTCGCGGATCTCGTCGAGCATCCGGGCGAGCGACCCGGCCGGTGTGGCGAAGGCGCAGCTCTCGGGCGCCGCTGCGGACACCGCCGCGCCCTACGCCTCGTCGATCGCGGCCGGTAAGGACGGCAAGAAGACGCTGACCTGGACGGTCTGGGACAAGCTCGGCAACCGCACGGTCGTCAAGCGGTCCGTGATCGTCGACAACACCGCGCCTTCCGTGAAAGTGACGAAGGCGCCGAAGAACAAGGCCAAGGTCAAGGGCACCGTCAAGGTCACGGCGGCGGCGAGCGACAGGAACGGTGTGGCTCGGGTCGAGCTGCTGGTCAACGGCAAGGTGGTCGCCAAGGACACCAAGGCGGCCTACCGGTTCTCGGTCAGCACCAAGAAGTACGGCAAGAAGATCAAGATCCAGCTCCGCGCGTACGACAAGGCAGGCAACGTGTCGAAGACGTCCACCCGAACCTGGTACCGCTCGTGAGGGCCGCCGCCGCGGTGCTCGCCGCCGCACTCGTCATCGCCGGGCCGGCCCCGGCGTCGGCCGCCGAGCAGGCCGACGACGAGACCGCGCCGACCATCGTTGACAGCGGGATCGCGCCCGGGCTGATCGGCGTGCGGCCCACCATCACCGCCACGGTCAGCGACGACGTCGGTGTGGTCAGGGTGGAGCTCACGTCCGGGCGGGTCCGTCTCGCGACGATGGCGGGCACGGACCTGACGACCGTGACGCTGCGTGCCGACCTGAGCAGCCTGCGTCCGCCGGATGCGGAGCTGATCCTCAGCGCGTACGACGCCGCCGGCAACGTCGGCTCGTCCACCACCTGGGTTCTGCTGGACCAGGACCTGCCCACCGCGACCCTCGTCCCGGCGGCCGGCGCCGCGCTGGGCGGGACCGCGAAACTCCAGCTCACCGGCGTCTCCGGGGACACCGTCTCGGCGACGCTCAACGAGCTGAACACCCGCCGTGAGCTGGGCGTCTTCGACCCCAGCGGCTGGACGCTGCTATGGAACACCGCAGGGCAGGCCGACTTCCCGACCGTCACGCTCACCGATCAGGCCGGCAACCGGCAGACCCTGCTGACCAAGTACCGCGTCGACAACGAGGCGCCGCAGATCGGTGCCGTCCTCGACTGGCAGACGCAGGTCGGCTCGGAGGTCGTCTCGGCGCCGCGAGGCCGGGTCGGAGGCCGGGGCTCGTTCCTCCCGACCGTCACCGACGAGACCCGGCTGCGCTACACGTGGCTGGTGGACGGCAAGGTCGTCTCCACCGACGGGCACTGGAACACCGGCACGACCAGCCGCAACGCCACAGTGGAACTGCGCGTCACGGACGCCACCGGCCACATGGCCTCGCGGAAGTTCGCCGTCGTGGTCGACAACACCAAGCCGTCTGCCGCGATCACCGCGCCCGGCACTCTGCTCCGGGGCAGCAGGCTGACCAGCACGGTCAAGGCCACGGACCCGTCCGGCATCTGGAAGACGCGGCTCTCCGGCGCATCGGCCGACTTCGCGGCGCCCTACACGTCGTCGATCGCCGCCGGCAAGGACGGCAAGAAGACGCTGACCTGGACGGTCACCGACCGGCTCGGCAATGCGACGGTGGTCAAGCGGACCGTGACCGTCGACAACACCAAGGCCACTGTGGCGTTCGCGAAGGCGCCGAAGAACAAGGCGAAGGTCAAGGGGACCGTCAAGGTCGCGGCGTCGGCTAGTGACAAGAACGGTGTGGCCCGGGTCGAGCTGCTGGTCAACGGCAAGGTCGTCGCCGTCGACAAGAAAGCCGCGTACAAGTTCTCGCTGAACACCAAGAAGTACGGCAAGAAGATCAAGGTCCAACTGCGGGCGTACGACAAGGCGGGCAACCTCACCACGTCGTCCACCCGAACCTGGTACCGCCGCTGATCCGAGTCTCACCGACCGGCCCGTCTCCCGACAGGGGGGCGGGCCGGTTTGCGTTTGCGGCAAGCCGTGTCACACTGTTCTAGAACTGTAGAGTTCTAGAACAGTGGGGTGAGTCGTGTCCGATCTTGTGTTGCCCTCCGGCAGCGTCATGGCGGAGCCGGGCGAGCTCGGCCGGTTCGGTGAGTACGGGGGCCGTTTCGTTCCCGAGTCGCTGATCCCGGCCTGTGCCCGGGTCGAGGAGGCCTTCCGGGACGCCTGGAGTGACCCGCGGTTCCGCCGCGATCTGGATCGTCTGCTGGCCGTGCACGCCGGACGGCCGACAGCACTCACCCCGGCCTGGCGGCTCTCCGCCGAGCTCGGCATCAACGTGCTGCTCAAGCGCGAGGACCTGGCGCACACCGGCTCCCACAAAATCAACAACGTGCTCGGCCAGGCGCTGTTGGCCCGCCGGATGGGCAAGACGCGGCTGCTCGCCGAGACCGGCGCCGGGCAGCACGGCGTGGCGACCGCGACGGCCGGGGCGCTGCTCGGGCTCGGCGTCACTGTCTACATGGGCGAGAAGGACATCGAGCGGCAGGCGCTGAACGTCTTCCGGATGAAGATGCTCGGCACCGAGGTGGTTCCGGTGACCAGCGGCAGCCGGACGCTCAAGGACGCCACCAGCGAGGCCATGCGGCAGTGGGTCACCTGCGTCGACGAGGCGCACTACTGCCTCGGCTCGGTGATGGGACCCCATCCGTACCCCTGGATGGTCCGGGAGTTCCAGCGGGTCATCGGGGACGAGGCGCGGCAGCAGTGCGCGGCCGAGCTGAGCACCGGAGTGCCGGACTACGTGGTCGCCTGCGTGGGCGGCGGATCGAACGCGGCCGGGACGTTCGCCGGGTTCGCCGACACCGGCGCTCAGCTGATCGGCGTGGAGGCGAGTGGCGGCGCGGCCGTCGCGTCCGGGCAGACGGGCGTTCTGCACGGCTTCCGGTCGTACCTCCTGCAGGACGAGAACGGGCAGGTCAGCGAGGCGCACTCGATCGCGCCGGGGCTTGACTACCCGGGGGTGGGCCCGGAGCACGCGCACCTCAACGACATCGGGCGGGCCCGGTACGTCACGGTCGGCGATGACGAGGTCGTCCCGGCGGTGCACCGGCTGGCCCGTACCGAGGGGATCCTGCCGGCGCTGGAGTCGGCGCACGCCATCGCGTGGGTGATCCGGGCGGCCGGCACGGGCGAGCTGCCGCCGTTCTCGACGGTCCTGGTGACGCTCTCCGGCCGGGGTGACAAGGACGTGGCGACCCTGATGGAGGCCGACCCGATGGAGGCTGGCCCGATGGAGGCTGGATCGTGAAGCGCTTGGTCCCCTACGTCACCGGCGGTATCCGTCCTGATTGGACGCGCTACCTGGTCGAGTACGAACGCAACGGCGCCACGGCCATCGAGATCGGGCTGCCGTTCTCGGATCCGATCCTGGACGGGCCGACCATCCAGGAGGCGTCGGACCGCGCGCTGAGCCGTGGGGTGACGGTGGCGTCGGTGCTGAGCGACATCTCTGATCTGTCGCTCACCGTGCCGCTCATCGCGATGACCTACTACAACTTGGTGATCAACAAGGGTCCTGAGCGGTTCTGCGCCGACCTGGCCGCGGCCGGTGTCTCCGGCCTGATCGTGCCGGACCTGCCGATCGACGAGGCCGGCCCGGTCGTGACGGCAGCCGAGCGGCACGGTGTCGACCTCGTCCTGCTGGCCGCACCGACGACCCCGCCCGACCGCCTCGCCGAGATCGCCGCACGGAGCGGGGGATGGATCTACGCGGTCTCGACGATGGGCACGACCGGCGAGCGCGATCAGGTCGCCGAGGAGGGCATCCGGCTGGCGAAGGACCTGCGGGAACTCACCGGGAAGCCGGTGCTGCTCGCCTTCGGCATCTCCCGCCCCGAGCACGCGGTGGCCGCCGCCGAGGCCTCGGACGGCGTGGTGATCGGCGCCGCGCTGATGCGCCGGATCCTGGACGGCGGCGAGCCCGAGGAGTTGGGCGCGGTCCTCGGAGAGTTCCGGGCGGCCCTCGATACTGTGGCGGTCTAGAAGACCGTGACAGGAGGACCATGGCGGATCGAGTACCGGCCTATCGGCGCATCGCCACCGACCTGGCCGAGAAGATCCGCGAGGGCGTCTACCGGCCCGGCGACGCGCTGCCGGCGCAGCGGGAGCTGAGCGCCAGTTACGGCGTGACGCTGATGACCCTGCGCCAGGCGCTTCAAGAACTCCGCGACCAGGGCTTGATCGTGCAGCAGGCGGGCCGGGGCACCTACGTGACCCCGGCCCATGCCGCCTACCGTGTCGACACGCTGCGCAGTTTCGTCGAGGACCTGCGCGAACAGGGTCACGACGTGACGACCGAGGTGCTGTCGTTCCAGGGTGGGATCTTGGAGCGTCTACGCCTGCTCGGCGGCGTGCCGGCGATCCACCAACGCTCCAAGATCGCCGAACCGTTCGCCGCTAAGGTGCATTCCGGAAATTTCCGGAATGTCTCGCTTTACGAAGCGCTGACCGAAGCCGGCGCCACCATCGCGCGAGCCTCCGAGCGGATCATCCCCGGCCTCCTGGGCGACGACCACGCCCGACTCCTGCGACGGCCCGCGGGCAGCCCGGTCTTCGTCAGCGAACGAACCACCTACGGCATCGGCGACGAGATCCTCGTCGAAGACCGGGCGGTCATCCTCGGCGACCTGCTGGAGATCAGGGCAGAGCGGGCCGCCACCCGCCTGTCCCTGCAGTGGAGTTCAGTCGATCTGCGGTAGTGGCGGGCCGAGGACGTCGTCGGCGTCGACGATGGTGTAGGCGTAGCCCTGCTCGGCCAGGAAACGCTGGCGGTGTGCGGCGTACTCGGTGTCGATCGTGTCCCGGGAGACGACCGTGTAGAAGTGGGCCTGCCGGCCGTCACCCTTCGGGCGCAGCACCCGGCCGAGCCGCTGGGCCTCCTCCTGGCGGGAGCCGAAGGTGCCGGACACCTGGATCGCCACCGCCGCCTCGGGCAGGTCGATCGAGAAGTTGCCGACCTTGGAGAGGATCAGCGTCCGCAGCGAGCCGTCGCGGAACGCGTCGAAGAGGCGCTCGCGCTCCTTGTTCGTCGTGGAGCCCTGCACGATCGGGGCATCGAGGTATTCGCCCAGCTCGTGCAGCTGCTCCAGGAAACCGCCGATGACCAGGACCTGCTCGTTCGGGTGCTTGGCGATCAGCGCCTTCACCACCGGCAGCTTGGTGCGGGCCGAGGCGGCCATCCGGTAGCGCTCCTCGGCCTCGGCCACCGCGTACGTCATCCGCTCCGAATCGGTGAGCGTGACCCGGACCTCGACACACTCGGCCGGGGCGATCCAGCCCTGCGCCTCGATGTCCTTCCACGGGGCGTCGTAGCGCTTGGGACCGATCAGCGAGAACACGTCGCCCTCCCGCCCGTCCTCGCGGACCAGGGTGGCGGTGAGGCCGAGCCGGCGGCGGGCCTGCAGGTCGGCCGTGAACCGGAAGATCGGCGCGGGCAGCAGGTGCACCTCGTCGTAGACCACCAGGCCCCAGTCGCGTGCCCCGAAGAGGTCGAGGTGGGTGAAGGCGCCGCCGCGGCGTGAGGTGAGCACCTGGTACGTCGCGATGGTGACCGGGCGGATCTCCTTGCGCTCGCCGCTGTACTCCCCGATCTCCTCCTCGGTCAGCGTGGTGCGGGCCAGCAGCTCGCGTTTCCACTGGCGGCCGGCGACCGTGTTCGTCACCAGGATCAGGGTGGTGGCCTTGGCCGTCGCCATCGCTGCCGCGCCGACCAGGGTCTTGCCGGCGCCACAGGGCAGCACGACGACGCCGGAGCCACCAGCCCAGAAGCCGTCCACGGCCTCCTGCTGGTAGGACCGGAGGACCCAGCCGTCCTCCTTCAGCGCGATCTCGTGCGCCTCGCCGTCGACGTAACCGGCGAGGTCCTCGGCGGGCCAGCCGAGCTTGAGGAGAGCCTGCTTGAGCCGGCCGCGCTCGGATCCGTGCACGGCGATCGTCTCGTCGTCCAGCCGGGCGCCGAGCATGCCGGCCAGTTTCTTCGACTTCGCCACCTCGACCAGCACGATCTTGTCGAGGCCGCGTAGGACAAGGCCGTGGACCGGGTCGTTGAGCAGCTGCAACCGTCCGTACCGATCCATGGTCTCGGCGATGTCGACGAGCAGCGCATGCGGAACCGGGTAACGCGAGAACTTGATGAGAGCGTCGACCACGCTCTCGGCGTCGTGGCCGGCCGCCCGGGAGTTCCAGAGCCCGAGCGGGGTCAGACGATAGGTGTGTACGTGCTCCGGCGAGCGTTCCAGCTCGGCGAAAGGTGCGATCGCCATCCGGCACGCGTGCGCGTCCGGATGATCCACCTCGAGGAGCAGGGTTTTGTCCGATTGCACGATCAGTGGTCCGCCGCTCACCTGCAAAACCCTCCGTAGAAAGCCGACCCTCCAGTTTGCCACGGAAATTCGATGCAACATTCCGAGCCGCTGATGCGTGTATAGGTTGCCGGGCCGTGTGCAATACGGGGGCACGCGGCCCGGCAATACCTGCTTTCGGTGCTTACTCCTCGGTCACCGCGGCGGTGATCCGGTGCAGGGCGAAGGTGTGCAGGCTCTCGCCCCGCTCGTCCTCGGCGCGGAGGTAACCCGCGCTCATCGAGACGGGTTTGACCAGGCGGGACAGGGTGGCGCCGTGCGAATCGACGTACCCGACCCAGACTTTGACCTTGTCCCGGACCGCCTGCTGGAGCACCGCCATGGCCTGACTGTGCTGCTGCACGGCGGTCAGTCCGGGCACCGCCTGGCCCTGTGCCGCGCGCACGGTCACCGGCGCCCTCCGCGCCGCGCGCGTCGCGATGTCGCCGCGGCGGAGTTGTTCGACCACGCCGGCCAGGCGGGGGCCGGCCAGGAGAGGCGGTCCGAGCGGTTCGGCGATTCTGGGGGTACGGGTGGGAGCCCGCCGCGCTTTGGGCCGAGTCAGAACCATGGCGCCACCCGCGTCCTCGGCCACCGGGGCGTACCCCGCATCCCGCAGCGCCCCCAGCAGCCGGGCCACCGGGCGCGGGCTGACCAGCACGGTCGGCGCGATCCGGCGCAGGTCGACCGGGACCAGGCGCTTGTCACCGAGCACCTCGGCGAGCAGGGCCTCGTCGTCGCTGCGCAGGTAGGACCCGGCCGAGCCGCTGCGCAGTCCGCCGTGCTTGCGCGCGGTGTCGTCGATCAGATAGGTCAGCGTCTGCGGCACCGGCGTGCGGGACCGCCGGCGGAAGAGCGTGTGCAGGTCGTCGGCGCGGTAACCGATGTCGAGCGCCCGCCGGACGCTCGCCGGAGTGACCCGGAACACGCTGGCGGCGCCCGCCGACTCCGGCTCGGCGACCGCGTCCAACTCGCCGGCGAGATCCGGCTCCGGCGGGCCGGGCACCACCACGGTGAGGTCGGCCTGGACCAGGATGTGGTCGACCGGGGCGGGCAGCAGCGCGTCCAGGGAACGGATCGCGTCGGCCGGGGCCTCGGCCGGGTGCAGCCCCAGCGGGTCGGTCTCGTCCGGTTCCGGGTCGGCCAGGAGCAGGCGGGCGTACGAGGTGATCGCCCCGAGCCCGGTCACCCCGAGCAGGGTGGCGCCGGCGTAGGCGTCCCGGTGTGCCACCTCCCGGCCGCGCGAACGCCGTGGCGTCTGCCAGGCGAGCAGGCCGAGCAGGTCGTCGACGGCCGGCGCGGCGCCCGGCTCCAGGTCGGTGAGGGCGTCCAGCGCCTCCCGGCGGGCCTGCGGCGCCCCGGCCCGTTCGGCGTCCGGCGCGAGGGCGTTGATCGGGCGGTCCCGCTCGTCGCGGCGGCCGATCAGGCCGGGCTGGCGGGTCATCGCGAGCCAGGACCGGGCCAGTGCCGACCAGCGGTGCGCCACTCCGGCGGCTCGCCACAGGTCGTAGGCGGCGGTCGGCAGGAACACGTCCTGAGCGGCGCCGTTCGTCGCCCGGGCGTTGACCTCGGACTCGCCGAGCAGGCCCGCCGCGTACGAGATCTCGATCAGCAGGGCGGCGCCCGGCTCGTCGACACCCGCGGCCCGGGCCAGGCGCTTGAGGTCACGGACACCGAGGCCACCGGCGCGCAGCACGGGCGCCGCCTCGGCGGCGAGCGCCTCGAGGATCGCCTCGGTGGCCCGGACCGCCTCCATGACCTGACCGGCGCCGGCCGAGTCGGCGGCCTTGCGGTCGCGGACCGGCGCCTCCGGCAGCGGCGGGAACGGGCGCAGCGCGCCGAGCGGCCCGGTGTCGCGGCGCAGCAGCATGCCGACCTCGCGGGGCAGCTCGACCAGCTCACCGTCCGGGCGCGGCGCACGGCCGGCCTCCGAGACCGGAACCAGGATGTGCTGCTCGACGAGCCATCGGATGGGCTCGGCGACCTCGGCTTTGTCGCCCGCATCGTCATCCGGGCCGGGGCGCGGGAGGGCCGGGCGCGGGAGTGCCCCGATCGGGGGACCCGCGGCCAGGCGGTCCAGGACGGCTCGAGCCCCGGCCGGGGCGGCGAGCACGGTCCGGCGCAGCTTGGCGCGGTCGGCGACGAGAGCGCCGGCGGCGGGGTCCAGGAAGTCGGCGGGACGGCCGAGGCCGGCCGGGTACGGGGAGGTGACCTCGTCGACGGCGCCCACCACCTGCAGCGCCTCCGGTGGGCCGTGCAGAAGGAAGCGGACGCGGAGGCGGTCGACTGCCACCCGTACGTCCTCGGGGTCGACCCCCTCGGTGAGCTGGAGAATCGCGTCGACAGAGGTCAGCGCGGTGTCCGTGGCGCGGCTCAGGCGGGCCGCGTCCAGGATCAGAAGTGTGAACTCGTCCAGCCCGTCCAGGCAGCGGGCGACCGAGTTGCGGGACTGTGCGCGTACGGCGAGGGCCGAGATGTCGGCGGGCACCGGAACGACGAGGTCGGGGCGCAGCTGGATGAGCGCGCCCAGAGCCTCGTCTGGCAGCGACCGTAGTTGATCGGCGAATGTGGTGGCCATCGTCTTCAACGCTAACGTTCATGGGACGATGTTGGTGGGTCCGGGCGTGGCCGGACCTCCAGAACGAGGAGGACTCATCGTGGCAGCGAAGGCCAACATGCCGGGCACTCAGGTCACCGCCAGCCCCAAGGGCGCGTCCCGGGGAGTCGACATGAAGGGTCAGATGCACGTCTCGGAGCTCATCTCCGACCGCGCTGCCGCTCCTTCGCCGTTCGGTGACGACATCACCTTCCCGCTCCCGGTGGAGAGCCTCACCTACACCCCCACTTTCACCCAGGAGTGACGCCGGCAGTCGGGTTCGACCTGGACATGACCCTGATCGACTCCCGGCCGGGCATCCGGGAGGCGTACCGGGCGCTCACCGCCCGCACCGGTGTCCACGTCGACGCCGACCTCGCGGTGTCCCGGCTCGGTCCGCCGCTGCGCACCGAGCTGGCGTACTGGTTCCGGCCGGAGGAGATCGAGGACGCGGTCGTCACGTACCGGGCTCTCTACCAGGAGTTCGCGATCGAGCCGACGGTGCCGATGAAGGGCGCCCTCGATGCCCTCGCCGCGACTCGCGCCGCCGGCCTCCGGGTCGTCGTGGTGACCTCCAAGCTGGGCCGGCTGGCCGGTTTGCACCTCGATCACCTGGGTATGCGCGCCGATGAGCTGGCCGGCGACCTGTTCGCCGAGGGCAAGGCGTCGGCGCTGGTCGAGCACGGTGTGCGCTGGTATGTGGGCGATCACACGGCGGACATGGTGGCCGCCCGGACGGCCGGTGTCCCGGGCGTCGGAGTGGCCACCGGACCGTGCTCCGAGGCCGACCTGATCAAGGCCGGCGCGACGTACGTATTGCCTGATCTGACGGGTCTTCCCACGCTGCTGGGTGAGATTGCTGTTGGGTCCGGGCCCGCGTCTGGATAGGCTCGCCGTGAGCAGTTGTGTCCATTGAGTGAAGTTGAGGTCAGCGGTGCCCACGGGTCGAGTGAAGTGGTACGACGCGGCGAAGGGATTCGGGTTCGTCACCAGCGATGAGGGCGGCGACGTGTTCCTGCCCAAGGGTGCGCTGCCCACGGGGGTCACCGAGCTGAAGACCGGTCAGCGGATCGAGTTCGGCGTGGTCGACAGCCGCAAGGGCGCTCAGGCGCTCGGTGTGAAGCTGATCGACGCCCCGCCGTCCATGGCCGAGCTCCGCCGCCGCCCGGCGGACGAGCTGGCCAGCATGATCGAAGACATGATCAAGGTGCTGGAGAGCTCGGTGCAGCCGTCGCTCCAGCGTGGGCGTTACCCGGACAAGAAGACCTCCCTGAAGATCGCGCAGCTGGTGCACGCGGTCGCCAGGGAGTTCGAGATCTGAGATATAGAGAGCTTTCTACAGGAACGGCTTCACCGCAGGTGTCAGACCCGCCGCCGCCGCGCGCCCGAGCAGGGCGTCGGCGGCGGCGAGTCCGTCTCTGCCCAGTTCCAGGGTGAACTCGTTCACGTAGAGCTCGATGTGCTGCCGGACCACGTCCGGCTCCATCTCCTGAGCGTTCGCCAGGATGAAGTCGCGGCTCGCGGCCGGGTCGAGCCAGCCCTGCCGCAGCGAGGCCCGGACCCATTCGGTCGCCTCGACCGGGTCGACGGTGCCCTTCTTCGCCAGGATCGCGCCGAGCGGGATCGGCAGGCCGGTGTCGCCCTCCCACCACTCACCGAGGTCGGCCAGGGCCACCAGGTCGTAACGCTGGTAGGTGAACCGCGCCTCGTGGATGACCAGCCCGGCGTCGAACCGGCCCTCGGCGACCCCCGGCATGATCTCGTGGAACGGCACGACCTCGATGGACGCGGGCGGGTGCTCGGCCGACCAGAGGCGGAACAGCAGGTACGCGGTGGTGCGGTCACCGGGCACCGCGACGGTCTTGCCGGTCAGATCGGCCAGCGGCTCCCGGGCCAGCACGAGCGGGCCGCAGCCACGGCCGAGCGCGCCGCCGCAGTGCAGCAGCTCGTAGTCGTCGAGCAGCCAGGGCAGGGCCGCGTAACTCACCTTGACCAGGTCGAACCGGCCGTCCAGCGCCGCCGTGTTCGTCACGTCGACGTCGGCGAAGGTCAGGTTCACCGGCGGGGCCCCGGGCACCTGCCCGTGGATCAGCGCGTGGAAGACGAAGGTGTCGTTCGGGCACGGCGAGACGGCGAGTGACAGCTCCACGGTGTTCACGCTAACCCCCGTCGCCCGGGAAGGCCCATCGCGGCGCCTGTCTAGCTCCCCACACCGCGCGGTGCGCTGAGGAAAAAGATTCGCGTTTACATCTAGATCTATGACGTGACAATTCTTACACTCCGCTTTGTTGGATCACTTGATCGACCAAGGGGGTGTCCCGTGGCCCGGTTCCGCTCCATCGCCGCGGGCGTCCTGGTGCTCGGCCTGGTAGGTGGGCTACCCGCGCCCGCCGCCCTGGCCGCGAGCTGGACGCCTGCCAATGACCTGGAGGGTGCTTGTGTCACCCTCCAGACCTCGAACGGTTACGTCTTCAAGGACAGCGTCGGGTACGGGTACACGAGCACCGCTTCGAAGGCGGAGAAGTTCCGCTTCGAGGCGACACAGCTCGGCCGGTACGCGATCCGTGACTCCACGAGCGCACCGATCTACCAGAGTGTGGTCGGCTGGATCTGGGCCGGCGCCGACTACGGCGACCGCGCCGACTGGACGGCCACCGTCTCCGAGGGCAAGTACAAGTTCACCTCGACCGCCACCGGTCAGCAAATGGGCGTGTACCTCGGTGGCCTCGGCGCCGGCAATTCGACCTACACCCTCGCGGCAGCGAGCGGCTGCGCCACGAACCCGGACATCGCCACCGGCGTGACCGGCACCCCGGCGGCCGGTGTGAACTCCAGCGGCAAGCTGGTCGGCTGGATCGACGCGCACGCGCACGTGACGGCCGCTGAGGCGTTCGGCGGGTCGCTGCACTGCGGTGAGCCGTACGCGCCGGGCGGGGTGACGGTGGCGCTGAAGGGCTGCGCCTCGCACGGGACGCTCGGCTGGGGCGCGCTACTCGAAGCGATCATCGCGGGCACCGACCCGATCAACTCGGCCGAGGACGGCTGGCCCACGTTCGGCGACTGGCCGCAGAACGACACGATGCTGCACGAGGCGTCCTACTTCCGCAGCCTGGAACGGGCCTGGAAGTCCGGCCAGCGGGTGCTCAACGTGCTGCTCGTGGCGAACCGGGTGATCTGTGAGCTGACGCCGGAACACACCTCGTGCGACGAGATGGACCAGATTCGGGCGCAGGCGACGTACCTCAAGAAGTTCCAAGATTATGTGGACGCGCGCAGCGGTGGTCCCGGCAAGGGCTGGTTCCGGCTGGCGAAGACCCCTGCGGAGGTACGGGCGATCGCCGCGCAGGGCAAGCTGGCAGTGACGATCGGCGTGGAGAACTCGGAGATCTTCGGGTGCCGTGAGATCAAGGACGTCCCGCAGTGCACGACCGCCGACATCGACGCCGGGCTCGACGAACTGGAGGCGATCGGGGTCAGCGGCCTCTACCCGGTGCACAAGTTCGACAACGCGTTCGGCGGCACCCGCTTCGACGAGGGCGTCACCGGCGCCGCGATCAACGTGGGTCAGCTGCTCTCCAGCGGCCACTGGTGGACCGCCACGAGCTGCACCGGCCCCTCCGACAACGAGCAGCCCATCGTCAGCGACGACTTCGCCAAGCTGCTGCAACTCGGCGTCGGGCTGCCGGCCGGCACGATCCTCCCGGTCTACCCGAGCGGCAAGATCTGCAACACCCGCGGCTTGACGGCACTGGGTTCGTACCTGATCAACGAAATGATCGAGCGCGGCATGATCATCCACATCGACCACATGGGGGTGAAGACCGCGCAGGCGGTCCTCGACATCGCGCAGCAGAACGGCTACGCGGGTGTCACCTCGGTGCACTCCTGGTCGGATCCGACGATCGTGAACCGGATCCTCAGCCTCGGCGGCTTCGTGGCCAGCTATGCCTTCGCGGCCACCGACGACGGCCAGGACACGCCCACCTTCCTCGACGAATGGCGTGCCCACCAGGCTCTGGCGAATGCTTCGAAGATCTCCGGGTACGGCGTGGGCACCGACGTGAACGGGCTCGGCCCGCAGGCGGCTCCCCGGCTCGATGCCGGATCCAGCCCGCTCACCTATCCGTTCACCGCGACGAACGGCACGACCGTCACCAAGCAGGTCTACGGCACACGCACCTTCGACCTGAACACCGACGGCGTCGCGCAGTACGGCCTCTACGCCGACTGGATCACCGACCTGATCAACCAGGCCGGGTCGGACGGTCCCAAGTTGCGGTCGCAGTTGCTGAGCGGGGCCGAGGCGTACACGGTGATGTGGGAGAAGGCTCGCGCGTGACGTTGGTCGACGTACCGGTCCGCCGCCGATGGATGATCGCCTATGGCCTGGCCATGGTCGGCGTGGCGGCGGGCTGGTTCGGCCCGATCCAGATCCTGCTCCCGGAGCAGGCGGCCCGGCTCGCCGGCGAGGACGGCAAGGAGGCGCTGCTCGCCTTCGTGACGGCCTGGGGTGCCGGTGTGTCGATGGTGGCGAACCCGCTCTGGGGTGCGCTCTCCGACCGGATCGGGTCACGGCGGCTGCCGATCTTCCTGGCCGGCACCGCGGTCGGCATCGCCGGACTGCTGGTGCTGGCCGAAGCGGATACCCGGCAGACCATGGTGATCGGCTGGTGTCTGGTGCAGGCCGGGCTGAACGGCCCGCTCGCCGCGCTGGCCGCGATGATCGGCGACCGGGTGCCGGAACGGCAGCGCGGCACCGTCGGCTCGATCTTCGGAGTCGCGCAGATCGTCGGCGTGGTGCTCGGCACGGCCGTGGCAGTGGCTGTCGGGCAGGGCGCGCCGGGCTATGTGGCGGTGGCGATCGCGGTGCCGGCGCTCGGCGCGGCCCTGGTGATCCTGCATCGGGACGTTCCCGTCGCCGTCGTCGCGGCGTCCCGCTTCACACTGCGGTTGACCGGACAATTCGCCTGGGCCTGGCTGATCCGGTTCCTGCTGAACCTCAGCAACGCGCTGGTCCTGGTCTACCTCTTCTACTACCTGTCGGACCGGGTCGGTGTCGCCGACCCGGCCCTCTGGGTGCTGATCCTGACCGTGGTGAACGTGCTCTTCGCGGGCATCACCGGCGGGTTCGGCGGCGTGCTCTCCGACCGCTGGGAACGCCGCCGTGTCTTCGTGGCGGTCGCCGCCGTGGTGATGGCGGCCGGGACCACGCTGATGGCGTTCGTACCCGAGACGGCAGTGGTGATCGCGGCGTCGGTGCTGGTCGGTGCCGGCTGGGGCGCGTACATCGCGGTCGACATGGCGGTGATCACGCACGTGCTGCCGGACGCCGAGACCCGCGCCACGATGCTCGGCGTCGCCAACGTGGCGGGCACCCTGCCGCAGCTGCTCGCCCCGGTGATCGCCGCGCCGATCGTGACCGGCCTCGGCGGCTACCCGGCCCTCTACCTGCTCACCGGGGGAGCGGCGCTGCTCGCGCTCGCCTTCCTCCCCCGGCTGTCGGCACTCCCCTAGGAAGGAACGTTTTGTATCCGCAGCTCCCACCGGGTTTCCGGTTCGGCATGTCGACCTCGGCCTACCAGATCGAGGGGACCGCAGGCCTGTCGCCGAGCATCTGGGACACGTTCGCGGCCCGGCCCGGGACGATCCGGCACGGCGAGGACGCCCGGGTCGCGATCGACCACGTGAACCGGTACGCCGAGGACGTGCGGCACATCGCCGAGGCCGGCACGCACGACTACCGGTTCTCGTTCTCCTGGCCGCGGGTGCTGTCCGGCGGGATCGACTTCTACGACCGGCTCGTCGACGCGCTGCTCGAAGCCGGGGTGCGGCCGGTGCCGACGCTCTACCACTGGGATCTGCCGCAGAGCCTGGAGGACGCCGGCGGCTGGATGAACCGGGACACCGCGCACCGGCTCGCCGACTACGCCGGCACGCTGGTCGTGCGCCTCGGCGACCGGGTCCGCGACTGGATCACGATGAACGAGATGAACGTCCACACCCTGTACGGCTACGCGCTCACCGACCACGCGCCGGCCCGGGGACTCGGGCTGGAGGCGCTGCCCGCGGCACACCACCAGCTGCTCGCGCACGGCCTGGCCGTACAGGTGCTCCGGACACACGGGGCGGCCACCGTCGGCGTGGCGAACCAGCACTTCCCGGTGCGGCCGGCGAGCGACGACCCGGAGGACCTGATGGCCGCCGGGCTGTTCGAGCAGCTGACCAACTGGACGTTCTCCGACCCGATCCTGCGTGGCGAGTATCCGAACGAGCTGATCGCGGCCGGCATCGGCACGAGTGGCGCGCAGCTCGACCGGGATCTCGAGCTGATCAAGGCCCGGCTCGACTTCTACGGGGTGAACTACTACGAGCCCACGATGATCGAGGCGCCGAAGGCCGGCAAGGACTATTCGGGCGTGCTGGAGGTGGACATCCCGGACGGTATGCCGTTCTCGCCGGTGCCGGTCAAGAGCGACGAGCGCACCGACTTCGGCTGGGCGATCGTGCCGGCCGGCCTCACCGAGATCCTGGTCGCGCTGAAGGACCGCTATCCACACCTGCCACCGGTGATCATCACGGAGAACGGCGCGTCGTTCCATGATCCGGCGCCCGATGTGGACGGGCGGGTGCGGGATGAGCAGCGGATCTCCTATCTGGATGCTCATCTGCGGGCGGTGGCGGCTGTCGCCGAGAGTGTGGATGTGCGCGGGTACTACGTCTGGTCGGCGCTGGACAATTTCGAGTGGGCTGCCGGGTACGACGAGCGTTTCGGACTCGTACATGTAGACAAATCAGACTTGCGACGCACGCGCAAAGACTCCTGGTATTGGTATAAGGAGGTCATTGCGGCTCAGCGTCGCAGCTGATCCACGAACTGGGTGGCGAGGCGGGTCAGTCGCTCGGCGCGGCCCTCCTCGGCCCACCCGTCCACCAGGCTGAGCAGCGTGCTGCCCTCGACCAGGATGATGAAGTCGTCGATCACCGACTCGTCGTCCACCCCGGCGCGCAGTTCGCCCAGCTCGCGGGCCTCCCGCAGGCAGTTGACGAGGTGCACCCGGATCTCCTGGTGGGAGCTGCGGCGTGACTCGGCGAGCCGCGGATGGGACAGGGCCGCCCCGGCGAACGCGACGTTGACGTGCGCGTCGGCGGCTCGCTCCTCGTCGAGTGGCAGCACCGCCTCCAGCGCCGCGCCCAGACCGTCCAGGCCGAACAGGTCGCCGCCGATCCGGAAGGCGCGCTCCACGATCCGGTCGTAGACCGCCTTCTGCGCGGCGACCAGGATGTCGTCCTTGCCGCCCAGGAAGTGCGCGAGCACGCTCAGCGAGCACCCGGCCTCGTCGGCGATCGCTCTCGTCGTGGTGCCCTCGACACCACGGGCGCGGACCACCCGCCACGCCGCGGCGAGCAGCTCGGCCCTTCTCAGATCGTGGTCGACCAGCCTCGGCACCAGCCAAGCTTAGCCAGCGGCGCTCTTCACGACCGGTCCCGGCACGGTGAGGTGATGCGACGCTCAGCCGGCGGCGCTCTTCAGGGCCGGTCCCGGCACGGTGAGGTCGCGGAGGCGGCGGGCCAGGGGGAGGGTCAGGATCACCGCGACGACCGGGATCAGGAAGGCGATCCGTAGGCCGACCGGCTCGGAGAGGGCGCCGATCAGCACCGCGCCGAGCAGGGCGCCGCCGTAGTTGAAGAGGTTCACCCGGGCGATCACCTCGTCGCTGCTCTCGGCGGCCGCCTCACCGGCGGCGCTGAAGGCGAGCGGCACGAGCACGCCCACACCGATCCCGGAGATCGCGAAGCCGGTCACCGCCGCGCCGATCGTCGGCAGCGCCACGACCAGGCCGCAGCCGATGCCGCAGACGGTCAGGCCGCCGACCGCCACGACGAGACGGCCGGCCCGGGGCATCACGTGGTCGGCGACGAGCCGGCTGACCAGGACGGCAGCCTGGTAGGCCGCGTAGCCGAGCGGCGCCACCGAGGCGGCCGCGTCCAGCGAGTCCTGCAGGTAGACCGAGCTCCAGGTGCTCACTGCCGAATCCACCAGGAACGCCGTGAAGATCAGCATGCCGCAGACCAGCACGATCGGGCGGAGCGCCCGGCCGCCCTGCTCGTGGACCGCGGCAGCGCGCAGGGTCCGGCCCGGTTCGAAAAGGCGCCAGCCGATCACGCCGATCAGTGCGGCGTACACCGCCGCCACGCCGACCGCGAGGGCCGCACCCGCGCCGCTCGCGAGCACACCGGACATCAGCAGCGCCGCCGCGATGGCCGCTGCCGTGTACGCCGCGAAGAGCCGGCTCATCACGCTGCGGCCGAGGCGGGCCTGCACCAGCACGCCCTGCATGCTCAGCGATGCGTCGACCGCGCCGAGACCGACGCCGTAGGCCAGCAGGATCGCCGCGAACACCGCGTTCGGCGTGGCGATCGTCGCGCCGGCGAGGCCCGCGGCGACCAGCAGCAGACCGGAGGCGAGCGCGTACCGGCTGCCCCAGCGGGCGGCGACCTTGTCGGCGAGCATCGAGCCACCGGCCGCGGCGACGCAGACCAGCAGCAGGATCGCCGAGACGAACGTGTCGTCGATGCCCTGCCGGTCCTTGAACGCGGGAAGCGCGGTGACGACGGCGGCGTAACCGAGACCCTGTGCGGCGTAACCCGCCCCGATCAGCCGGGCACGGGCGCCGGCGCTCATCCCGGTGCTGTCCACGTCATCCATCGTGCCCCGCTTCCACGGAATGTGAGGTTGAGCGCAGCATGCCGCTCGGCGTCGGCGAGGGCAATGACTTCGGTGTTACGAAAAGATCAGAGTCGGGGCGGCGGCTCGCAGCGCGGCGAACGCCTCGGCCATCCGCCAGGCCGATCGATCGCGGGGACCGACAGCATTCGATATGGTCCGCAGCTCGGCGAAGGGCAGTCCGGCGCCCGCTGCCGCGGTGGCCACGCCGTACCCCTCCATGGCCTCGGCGACCGCCTGCGGGAAGCGGGCCGCCAGCCGGTCGGCGGTCTCCCGCGTCCCGGTCACCGTGGAGAGCGTCAGCACGTCGCCGGTCACCGCGTCCGGCAGGCTCGCGGTCAGCGCCTTGACCAGCTCCGGGTCGCACTCGATCACGCTGTTGCCGAAGCCCAGTTCCTCGACCGGCAGGAAACCGTCCGGCGTTTCGGCGCCCAGGTCGGCGGCGATGCTGCGGACGCCGATCACGGTGCCGCCGATCGGCGCCCGTCCGGGGAAGCCGCCGGCGATCCCGGCGCTGAGCACGGCCCGGTAGTCGCCGGTGGCGAGCAGGCGCGCTGTTGCGGCGGCGGCCGCTGCCGGGCCGACGCCGGCGGCGCCGACATCGAAGAGATCCGGGTGGAGACCTCGGCGGATCGCTTCGGCTTCGGCGTCCACCGCGGTCACGACCAGGATCTTGTACGGGTTCACGAGTCCTCGTTCTTCGCCGCGCTGGACGGCCGGTAGACGTGGTAGCCGGGCGGCGCGCCGGAACTCGACGGACGCCGCGCCGGGCCGCCGCTGCCGTCGCCACCGCGGTAGCGCACGGTGTGCCGTTCGTCGGACTCCTCGGGCTTCGGCAGAGGGCTGGTCACCTCGGGGTCGGGTTGCTTCTCCTTCTTCCGGCCGGGCCAGCGGCGACGCTTGGCCGCCCCACTCTGAGCGGCCCCATCCTGAGCGGCCCCGTTTCGGGTGGGCGGGGGAACCGGGGCGGCCGGAACCGTCGGAGCATCGGCCCAAGGATCCACCGCCTCGACGACGGCTTCGGTCCCTCGTACATCAGAAGGGTGTCCTGCCAAGCGCTCGTTGTGCAGCCTGGCCGCCGCCCAGGCGGCACGCGCCGCCGCGAGGACCGCGAGGCCGGCCGCGAGCGCGATCCCCCACCTGCCCGGAAGCGGGATGATGCCGAGCCCGCCACCGGCCACCCAGGCCAGCATCAGCACCGTCTCGGAGTGCGCGAAGGCGGTGGCACGCTGCGGCTCGGGGACGCGTTCCTGGATGCTGGCGTCGACGGCCAGTTTCGCGATGCCGCTGAAGATGGCGGTGAGCAGGGCCAGCAGCGTGACCATCGCGAGGTTGTAGAAGATCGTGGTGAGCACTGCCACGCCCGCGGTGATCACCAGGCCGCTGGACTGCAACGCGAGCGGGCGGCGGATGCGCAGACCGGTCCCCGCCGCGGTGGAGAGGAAGGTGCCGACGGCGAGCGCGCCACCGACGACGCCGACCGCCGCGCCACGGCTGAGCTGGACCCCGAGGAACGTGCTGGGCAGGTCGTTACCCATGATCGCGAAGGTCAGGAAGAGCAGCAGGAAACCGTAGAGCAGGCGCAGGCTGGAACTGCCGATCAGACTGGCGAGGACCAGGCGCTCGGCGAGCGGGCGGCCGGAACCGGCGGTCCGGAAGACGGCACGCCAGGCGCGCGGCATCTCCTCGGGCGGATCCGAGTCGGCGCGCGGCGGCAGGCGCAGCGAGATGACCACGCCGACCATGAAGATGATGGTGGCGACGCGCAGGGGCCACTGTGGGCCGAACTTGAACGCGAGCAGGCCGATCGGCGCCACCAGGATGCCGGCGAACGTGCCGTAGACGCTCGCCCGGGCGCCTACCTGGGACAGTCCGACTCCGGCCGGCAGCAGGCGTGGCACCGCCGCCGAGCGAGCCACCCCGTACGCCCGGGAGAACGCCAGCACGCCGAACGCCGCCGGATAGAGGCCCCAGCCGAGCAGGTTGTCCGACATGACGTAGGCGAGGAACGCGCGGCCCAGCATCGTGATCGCCAGGGCGTACCGCCGGCCGTGCCGGAAATGGTCGAGCAGCGGGCCGACCACCGGCGCCAGCAACGCGAACGGCACCATCGTGATCAGCAGGTAGAGGCCGACCTGGCTGCGCGCCTCGCCGAGCGGGACGCTGAAGATGGTCCCGGCCAGCCCGATCGCGATCAGCGCGTCGCCGGCGCAGGAGACCGCGTGCAGGTCGAAGAGCCGGATCATGCCGACCTCGTTCGCGGCGCCCCGGGCCCGGGCCGTGCCGACCCGCCGGGTGGCCCAGGCGCTGCCACGCATCGAGCCCCGCACCACCATGCGGAGTGCCTTCACACCGGTGCCGACGGTGCGTCCGAGTGTGGGGAGCAACGGCATGAGAACCATCCTGACTGATGTTCACGCGTGGGTATATGGGGACTAGTTGCGGCGTACCCGACTCGGTAGGCAACAATGGGTCGGTGACCTCCAGGACCACCTCCCGCGCCGCCCGACTCGACCAGGTCTGTGCCGATGCCGTCGGGGTGGCTCGTGGTGCCATCACCGAAGTGGACCCGAGTGACATCGGCGATCATCTCGAGGCGGTGGCCGAGGGCGACCGTGTGGTGACCCACTTCTTCGACAGTCGTCTGGCCGGCTACAAGGGCTGGCGGTGGGCCGTCACGGTGACCCGGGTCCCGCGCAGCCGGCACGTCACGGTCTGCGAGACAGTCCTGCTGCCCGGCCCCGACGCGCTGCTCGCGCCCGGCTGGGTTCCGTGGAACGAGCGGGTCCAGCCCGGCGACCTCGGTGTCGGTGACCTCATGCCGACCGCTCCCGACGACGACCGGCTCGCCCCGGGCTATGTGCTCAGCGACGACGCCGCTGTCGAGGAGGTCTCCTGGGAGCTCGGCCTCGGCCGGTCCCGGGTGATGTCCCGGGAGGGCCGGATCGAGACGGCCCAGAGGTGGTACGACGGCGACGCCGGCCCGGAGGCGCCGATCTCCACCGCCGCCCCGCGCAACGCCCGCTGCGGGACCTGTGGGTTCTACCTGCCGCTCGCCGGATCGATGCGTCCGATGTTCGGTGTCTGCGGCAACCTCTACGCGCCGGACGACGGCCGGGCCGTCAGCGCCGACCACGGCTGCGGAGCCCACTCCGAGGCGCTTCTCACCACGGCCGAGCAGCCGGTCGAGGAGCTGCCGACGGTCTACGACGACAGCGAGGTCGAGTCCGTCGCGGTGAGCCGCGGGCACGGTTCGGTCGAGTCAGGCGAGCCGGCCGAGGATTACGGCCACAGCTAGCCCGTGATCTTGAACTCGCCGTGCGTCAGCGCCCGGCGGCGTTTGCGGTTCCTGTCGTGGATCACCATGGTCAGCGTGCCCGGGATACCCCAGATGAGCCCGGCGAGGCTGATCTCCACCCAGTGATCGGGCGCACCGGCGAGCCAGGTGACGAGCAGAGCGACCGCGAAAGCGGCGGCTCCGGCGAGCGCGAACGGGACCATCGGCGGATCCAGCGGCTCAGGCCGGGGCTTGGTTCCCACCACCGCGGCGAGAACCTCATCTGCTTTCGTCGCAGGGGATAGGTCACTCACTCCGTCAGGGTACGACCATTACGGACCGCATCGGCGCAGCGCGTGAGAGTTGTAACATCACTTCGCTTTTGCCGAGGTCATTCGGTTTGAGAACATGCGCCCGTCCCCTCATGCGCGTGAACCCGGGAAGGGTCGTATGTCCATAGCAACCGAACCGACCAGCAAGTTCGACCGGTTCTTCGAGATAACCAAGCGCGGATCGACCCTGAGCCGGGAGATCCGCGGTGGCATCGTCACGTTCTTCACGATGGCGTACATCGTCGTGCTGAACCCGCTGATCCTGGCCGGTGGCACCGACGCCACCGGCGCGCACCTGCCGATCGCCGCGCTCGCCGCCGGCACCGCGCTGGTCGCCGGCCTGATGACCATCCTGATGGGCGTCGTCGCCCGGTTCCCGCTCGCGCTGGCCGCCGGTCTCGGCGTGAACGCCCTGGTGGCCTACGAGATCGCGCCGGAGATGACCTGGGCAGACGCGATGGGTCTCGTGGTCATCGAGGGTGTGCTCATCGCGATCCTGGTGCTGAGCGGCCTGCGTACGGCGGTCTTCAAGGCCGTGCCGACCCAGCTCAAGACCGCGATCGGCGTGGGCATCGGCCTCTTCCTGATGATCATCGGTCTGGTCGACTCGGGCCTGGTGCGCCGCGTCCCGGACGCCGCCAACACCACGGTTCCGGTCGAGATGGGCATCGGCGGCAAGCTGGTGAGCTGGCCGACCCTGGTCTTCGCGATCGGCCTGCTCTTCACGCTGGTCCTCTTCGTCCGCAAGGTGAAGGGCGCCATCCTGATCGGCATCCTCGGCACCACGATCCTCGCGATCGTGGTCGAGGCCATCGCCGGCGTCGGCTCGGTCGTGACGAACCCGCACGGCTGGTCGCTGAACGTCCCGACGCTGCCCGACAAGATCATCGACAAGCCCGACCTCTCGCTGATCGGGCAGTTCAACGTGCTCGACTCGTGGTCGACGGCCGGCTGGCTGGTCGTGCTGATGTTCGTCTTCACGCTGCTGATCACGGACTTCTTCGACACGATGGGCACGATGGTCGCGGTCGGCCAGGAGGGTGAGCTGCTCGACGCCGACGGGATGCCTCCTCGTACGAAGGAGATCCTGCTCGTCGACTCGATCGCCGCCGCAGCCGGTGGCGCCGCGAGCGTCTCCAGCAACACGTCGTACGTGGAGAGCGCCTCCGGTGTGGGCGAGGGCGCCCGCACCGGTGTGGCCAGCCTGGTCACCGGCGCGCTCTTCCTGGTCGCGATGTTCTTCGCGCCGCTGGTCAAGGTGGTGCCGTTCGAGGCCGCGTCGACCGCGCTCGTGGTGGTCGGCTTCCTCATGATGACCACGGTCACGAAGATCGACTGGACCGACTTCAGCATCGCGGTGCCGGCGTTCCTCGCGATCACGCTGATGCCGTTCACGTACTCGATCTCCAACGGCATCGGGGCCGGGATCATCTCGTACGTCGTCCTGAAGGCCTTCACCGGCAAGGCTCGGGAGATCCACCCGATCCTCTACGGCGTCGCCGTCCTGTTCGTGCTCTACTTCGCCAGGGGTCCTCTGGAGACCTGGATCCTCTGAGAAACCGGCCGTCACCGGGTGCGCTAGCGTGCCCGGTGACGGCGGTCATATGAGTGGTCGTTAGCCATGCTCATTAGCTAGGCTAAGTAATCGTGATGGAGCGGGTGATGACGACGGAGCGCGCGACAGCGGAACCGCTGGCGAAAACGCTGCGAGACGCGATCACCCGTCTCGGCCGCCGGGTCCGACAGGCCCGGCCGGTCGGCGATCTCACGTTCAGTCAGCTCTCCGCGCTGACCAGCCTCCAGCTGGCCGGTGCGCTGACCCCTCGTGAGCTCGCCGACGTGGAGCGGGTCCAGCCGCCGACGATGACCAAGATCGTGGGCAAGCTGGAAGACCGCGGACTCGTCATGCGCACACCTCACCCGACCGACGGGCGCCAGGTCATCCTGACCGCGACCGATCAGGGCCGGACGGTGTACGCGCAGTACGAGCAGGCGCGAAACGAGTGGCTGGCCCAGGCGCTGGAACGTTTGAGCCCCGAGGAACGGGAAACCTTGGCGTCCGCTGCGGAGATCCTGCAGCGCGTCGCACGGGGCTGACTCTCCCTCTGGTCGTTCCGCTTCGTCACATGACGATGACGCGTACGACCGAACCGTAGGGGGCCCTTTGAGCGCCATATTCCGGTCTTTGCAGGTCCCCAACTACCGTCTCTTCGCCGGTGGGCAGCTGGTGAAGCTGATCGGCGTCTGGATGATGTTCACCGCCCAGGACTGGCTGGTGCTGGAACTCTCCGACAACTCTCCCGGTGCGCTGGGCACCGTCACGGCGCTTCAGTTCGTACCGGTCATGCTGCTCACGCTGGTGAGCGGCCGGCTTGCCGACAAATACGACAAGCGCAAGCTGCTGATCGCGGCGAACGCGGCCTTCGCGGTCTTCGCCGTCGCGTTCGCGCTCCTGGTCACCACCGGCGTCGTCGCCCTCTGGCACGTCTACGTCTTCGCCCTGCTCCTCGGCGTGGCGAACGCCGTCGAGACCCCGGTCCGGCAGGCCTTCGTCTCCGAACTGGTCGAGCTCCGGCTGCTCCCCAACGCCCTCGCCCTCTCCGCCGCGACCTTCAACACCGCCCGGATCAGCGGCCCGGCCCTCGCCGGCGTGCTGCTCGCGGTGCTCTCCACCCCGGGCGTGTTCCTGATCTCCACGGTGCTGGCGATCGCGCCGGTCTTCACCTACATCCAGATGCGACCGGCCGAGCTTCATCGTTCCAAGCGCGCGGCCGGTCCCTCCAAGGTCATAGATGGCCTTCGGTACGTGGGGAAGCGCCACGATCTGCTGCTGCCGATCGGCATGATGGCCGTGATCGGGATGATCGGCTTCAACTTCCCCGTGACGCTCGCCGCCCTTGCGAAGATCGATTTCAACGCGGGCCCGTCGTCGTTCGGCCTGCTGACGACATGTCTCGCGATCGGGTCGCTGGGTGGCGCTCTGGCCGGCACACGGCGTAGGTCCCGGCCGGGCGCCTACCCGGTGATCGGGGCGGCGCTGCTCTTCGGCATCTTCGAGTTCGCCGTCGGCTTCTCACCCAACTTCGTCACGGCCGCGCTGCTGCTGGTGCCGACCGGCTTCTTCTCGATCTACCTGGCTCAGGGCGCCAACCACCGGGTACAGATGGGCGTCGACCCGGAATACCGCGGGCGCGTCATGGCCCTCTACGTCCTCGTCTTCCTCGGCACCACACCGATCGGCGCCACCCTGGCCGGCTGGTGGGGCGAACACTTCGGCGTGCCGTCCAGCATCTGGGTAGCCGGCCTGGTCAGCTTCCTGGCCGCCGTGGGCGCCCTGATCTGGCAGTTGAAGGCCAGTGGGGACCGCTTGGAGTGGCGCAACCGCCGCCTCCGCGTAGTGCCCGCCCCCGAGCCCGCGCCCGCCTCGCCGGCGTCGGCCCCTTCGCCCTCGCCCGCCTCGCCTGTGCCCGCCTCGCCTGTGCCCGCCTACCCCTTGTCCTTGCCCGCCTCGCCCGCGCCCGCGTCGGCCGCTTCCCCGACGTCAGTCCTCCCCATGCCGGACAAATCTGATTTGTCGGATGAGGGAGCTTCCGTGCACGTCTCGGTTGGGCCTGAAGGCGCGGGCAATGATGGCGCGGCTCGGAGTGCGGGCCGTGGTCACTCCGAGCCTTTGACCAGCTCAGGGCCGGTAGCACGAGTCTGAGCAACGTTCGAACTTGGCAGGCCGGGTCCACCAAACGGGTATTCCGGTCTGTCTCGCCAGCGCCTAGCGTCGAACGGGTGGCAATCGCGCACATAGCTGTGCTTTCGGCGGCGCTCTCGGCGCTGCTGATGTTGCCGTGCGCCGCAGCGGCGGTTCTCGACCCCGAGGCGCGCGGCCTGCGCCGACTGATCACACGCCGGCGTGATGACCGGTCGCTGCGCCGCCTGGACCGGACACTTCAGGTCCGTGACCCGGCAACTCCGAGGGGGGTGCCGTCGATCGAGCAGCTTGCGTACGATCTGCGCCGCCTGGACCGCCAGCGCCGCAGTGGCCCGACCCGCTGCTCAGAGGTGTGGCTCGCCGCGGTGATGAGCGCTTATGACGCCCGGCTGCAGTTGGCCTGCCGCCGGTTGGGGGTGCCTGAGCACTTGCAGCCGCTCGAGGGGGTCGACCGCGAGCTGGAGCGCCTGCGTGTCGAGCATCAGTTGCAGGCGGCCGGCCTCTCGTTCCGCCCCGAGGCCGACTGATCCGAGCGCCCGAGCCGTGGCCCAGCGACCGTCCGCGGCGAGTTCTGCCCGCGCGGGCCGTAGTTCAGCTACCGGTCGGGGGTGCTGACAGGTGTTTGGGCTGCGGCTCGGGGGTCGGGGCGGCGGCGGGTCGATGCTGCGGCCAGGACTGTGGCGGCCGTGGCTCCTAACAGGCTGGGGGCTCCCAGTGTGCCGGTCACGGCGTACGAGGAAACGGAGACCGCAAGCACCCCCGCCGCGTAAGCGAAACCGAGCGGCAAGGCGGCGGTAGCCGCCGGAGCCGGAAGCGACGCGGCCAGCGCGAGCACGACGCAGAGGATCAGGTCGGGTACGAGGAACGGATTGTCGCGCCGCCACGAATCGTGCACGAAGAGATAGGCGAACGTGGTGATGCTCAGTGTGGCCGCAGCCAAGCGGCCTACCAGGAGGACTCGCATGTCTACACCGTAGACGGCGAGCCAGCCTATGTCTACGGCGTAGACTCCCGCGTATGCCTCTGACGCCGTCCTCCATCACCCGGACCGCGCTGCTGCTCGGTGATCGAGACGGCGAAGCGGCCATGTCGATGCGGCGGATCGCGGCGGAGCTCGGATGCGACCCGATGGCGCTGTATCGGCATTTTCCGAACCGGCAGGCGCTGCTCGACGCCGTCGCGGACATGGCGATCGGCGATGTCGGAGAAGGCGAGCCGGCCGGAGAGTGGGATGTACGGCTGACCGCCCTGCTCACCGAGATCCGCGAGGTGGCACTCCGGCATCCGGGGATCGCGGGACACATCGCCGCCCGGCCGCCGCTCGGGGAGAACGGGCTGCGCCTCAACCGGAGGATCGGGGAAGCGCTGGCGGCTGCCGGACTAGGGCCGTCCGAGGCGGGTAAGGCCGCTCAAGCGCTGATCGCCTATCTCGCGGCTGCGCTGGCCATGGCGGTGAAGGCCGGCGAGCGCGACGAACGCTGGCATCAGGTCACTGCCGCGCTGGGGCGGGAGATGCCGGTGGTGGGGTCGGAGGAGCAGTTCGCGTACGGGCTACGCCTGTTGATCGCCGGTATTCGAGTCGAGGGGCAGCAGGGCTAGCGGCGAGTACGAGCCGGCGACGCTGCGAGTCAACTGAAAGGACGAAATTTCCCACGAGGGACCTTTATATCCGGACAGGCTGTTCAAAAGACTGCGGGAAAAACGGTATGAAACCGTCAAATGCGGCTTGAACTCCCGTGGATCGTCCGGCTTCAACCGGGCATGCAGCTCATGGAGCGCGTCCAGATCGCCCGCCACCCCGGCCCACACCACCGCATCGAACCGCCCACCGCCGGCGAGCCGGAGCCGGAACGAAGGCCCGAACGACCGCCCGGCCAGCGACGACGCCACCACAGCGGGATCGGCGTCACCGAGGAACGCCAGCGTGATGTGCCACTTCGACGAGCGGGCGCCAGGGATCACCGACGCCAGGTCCCGCCGCACCTCAGGCGGCGGGAACACGGCGACGAACAGGCTCAGGAAGACTCCCGGGCGGCCGGGCCGCCCCCGAAGAGGACGTCATCCCAGCTGGGCAGACGCTTGCGGGGCTTGCTGTTCTCCTCGGTCTCCGCGCCGGCCGGGGCCGAACCCTGGCCGACCGTCCGGCGCGGGCGCAGAACGGCCAGCGACGGCACCGCCGGAACCTCCTTGGGGAGGTCGGCGTCGTCGTCGAACGCGGAACCGGCGCCACCGCCGAGCAGTGCTGCGGCGCCACCGGCGACCGGGCGGCGAGCGGCCGGGGAGACAGGCTCGAGGCCGCGGCCGGAACTGCCCTCGAGCGGGCGGTCCAGCGAGGCGAGGAGCGCGTCACGGCCGGCCCGGATCGGGTCGCGGCTGGACCGGGACGGTGCGTTGTCGGAGGTGCTGGGCAGGCCGTGACCGCCACGGGCCGGCTCGGAGCCGCGGGCCGGACCGGGCAGGCCGTGGCCGCCGCGCTCCGGGACCGGGTCCTGGCCGAGGATCTGCGTGGGACGCTCGGCGCAGAGGTACTGCGCCATGTCGTCGTGCGGCGAGACCACCTGGCGACCCTTGTCGAGATCCCAGATGGCCTGCGCGGTGGCCTTGCCGGACGGCCAGGTCGCGACGATCCGCCAGGTGCCGTCGTCCTTGCGGAACGCGTCCCAGGAGATCTTCTCGGTGTCGATGCCGTGCTGCGCGAGCCGGCTGTCGACGACCTCGGCGAGCGGCTGGCCGGTGTCGGAGGTCTTCAGCCGGGTGCGGCGGGCGTGCTGCGCCAGCATGGCGCGCTCCTGCAGCACGGGTCCGGCGTACCGCAGGACGCGGTCGACGGGGACTCCGGCGATGCGCGCGACGTCTTCGGCGGACTCGCCGGAACGAATGCGCGACTGGATGTCACGCGGGGACAGGGAAGGAGCCATCTCCGGCGAAAGGACCGCCACCGCTGTCCCGGCGCCGGCGGGCTGACCACCCTCGGTCAGCACCCCGCTCACCCGGTCATCGATGGGTAGAGCCAGGAGCCTGCCGACCTCATCGGCGAGCACCAGGGCCTGACCGTCCTCGGAGAGGGCGACGAAGCGTACGGGCCGCATGCGTTGCCTCCGTCTCGTCGCGTTGGCCTGTGTTCCCGAGAGTCAGCCACCCGGGCGCGTTTCGGAACACGGTACGCGCCTTGGTCACCCTATGGGGGTAAGCCACGCCGTCGAACTCGCTGACCAGCCATGATGATCTTCGACTTTCTGGTCCTTCTGTTCTACAGCTTTTCCACTACGTAGTCGATGCACTCGGTGAGGGCCGCCACATCGGAGGGGTCGACTGTCGGATAGAGGGCAACGCGCAGCTGGTTGCGGCCGAGCTTCCGGTACGGCTCGGTGTCCACCACGCCGTTCGCCCGCAGGATCGCGGCGATCGCCGCCGCGTCGACACTCTCGTCGAAGTCGATGGTCGCGACGGCCGACGACCGCAGTGCCGGGTCGGTGACGAACGGCGTGGCGTACGACGACGTGTCCGCCCAGCCGTAGATCGCCGTCGCGCTCTCCGCGCTGCGCTTGACCGCCCAGGACAGGCCGCCCTGCGCGTTCATCCAGTCGACCTGCTCGGCCGCGAGGAAGACGGTGGCGAGCGCCGGGGTGTTGTAGGTCTGCTCCAACCGGGACTGTTCGATCGCGGTCACCAGATCGAGGAACTGGGGGATGTACCGCTTCGTCGCCTTGATCTCGAAGGCCCGCTCGATCGCGGCCGGCGACATGAGGGCCAGCCAGATGCCGCCGTCCGAGCCGAGCGCCTTCTGCGGTGCCAGGTAGTAGACGTCGGTCTCGCTCACGTCGACGTCGAGGCTGCCGCCGCCGGAGGTGGCGTCGGTGAGCAGCAGCGCACCAGGGTAGGCGCCGGCCACCCGGCGGACCGGCACGGCGACGCCGGTGGAGGTCTCGTTCTGCACGGTGGCGTAGACGTCCACGCCGGCCTCGGCGGTCAGGTACGCCGCCTGGCCGCCGGGCGCGCGGTGCACCGTCGGCTCGGCGAGGAACGGCGCGTCGGTGACGGCCTGGACGAACTTGGCGCCGAACTCGCCGAACTCGGCGAACTGGGCCTTCTCCTTCACCAGCCCGAACGTGGCGACCTCCCAGAAGGCGCTGGTGCCGCCGTTGGCGAGGATCACCTCGTACCCGTCGGGGATCGAGAAGAACTCGGCGAGACCGCGGCGCAGCCGGGCCACCTGGTCCTTCACGGTCTTCTGCCGGTGCGAGGTGCCCATGAAGGTGCGGGACACCGCGGAGAGCGCCTCGACGCCTTCCGGACGGACCTTGCTGGGCCCGGAGCCGAAGCGGCCGTCGACGGGCTTGATCTCGTCAGGGATCCGGATGCCATCCAACGATTTGTCCTCGGTTCTCCGCTGCGGGGTTGGCACTGCCACGGTCACACATTATGCGTGAGGTGACTCCAGCCCTCGACCTCCTGCGGTTTGCGGGGCGGGTGACCCACGTAGGCGAGGCCGGGTCGCAGGATCCGGCCGAGCCGCTTCTGCTCCAGGATGTGCGCACTCCAGCCGGCCACCCGGGCACAGGTGAACATCGAGGTGAACATGTGCGACGGCACCTCGGCGAAGTCGAGCAGCACCGCTGACCAGAACTCCACGTTCGTGTAGAGGTGCTTGTCCGGCTTGCGCTCCTGCAACTCGGCCAGGGCGGCCGCCTCCAGCGCCTCGGCCACCTCGAACCGGGGTGCGTTCAGGTCCTTGGCGATCCGGCGCAGCACCCGGGCGCGGGGGTCCTCGGCACGATAGGCGCGGTGCCCGAATCCCATCAGGCGCTCACCACGATCGAGGAGATCACGGACGTACGTCGTGGCGTCGCCCATGCGTTCCACCCGTTCGAGCATCTGCAGCACCCTGGTCGGCGCGCCGCCGTGCAGCGGGCCGGAGAGCGCGCCGATCCCGGACGAGATGCAGGCGGCTGCGTCCGCGCCGGTGGACGCGACGATCCGGGTGGTGAACGTGGACGCGTTCAGCCCGTGCTCGGCGGCCGCGATGAAGTAGGCGTCGACGGCCTTGATGTGCCGCGGGTCGGGCTCGCCACGCCAGCGGCGCATGAACCGCTCGACGATGGTCTCGGCCTTGTCGATGTCCTTCTGCGGCACGGCCGGCAGGCCCAGCCCGCGGGCCGCCTGCGCCACGAAGGAGAGTGCGGTGACCGAGACCCGGGCCAGGTCGGAGCGGGTCTGCTCGTCGGTGATGTCGAAGAGCTGGGAGAGCCCCCAGTACGGCGCGAGCATCGCGACGGCGGACTGCACGTCGACCCGGATGTCCCCGGAGTGCACCGGCACCGGGAACGGCTCGGCGGGTGGCAGGCCGGGGCCGAACCTCCCGTCGACCAGCAGGCCCCAGACATTGCCGAAGGAGACCTGGCCGATCAGATCCTCGATGTCGACGCCGCGGTACCGCAGGGCGGCCCCGGACGGATCGGGTTCGGCGATCTCGGTCTCGAACGCGATGACGCCCTCGAGTCCCGGCTTGAAGTCGGACACGGCACTCCCTGGGGAACAGGACGGTGGAGCGGGATTCTGCGGTGGGTGCTTCATCTTGCCCGCCGGGCAACCACACGGTCGACCCGTGGCGAATGTGCTCTCGATGACACCCATCCTGGTTCAACTGACGTTTCGCGGCAGGCGACTTACCGTCGTTTGCGTCCTGGGGGCACCCCAGTTTTCGATAGGACTCGTGACAGGAGCGCCCGTGGCCGACGAAACACCGTCACCGGCCGGTATGCGCCGGGACTACACCGAGTGGCCGCCGCTGCTCGAGGACGGCCTGGCCGGGGACTGGACCAGCCAGTTCGCGGCCTGGTTCGCCGACGCCACGGCGCTCGGTCTGCCCGAGCCGAACGCGATGATCGTGGCGACCGCCGACGCGTCGGGCCGGCCGTCGGCGCGCACGGTCCTGCTGAAGGGTTACGACTCGTCGGGTTTCGTCTTCTTCACGAACTACGAATCCCGCAAAGGTGGCGAGCTCGGCGTCAACCCGTACGCGAGCCTGGTCTTCCCCTGGTTCCCGGTGCAACGGCAGGTGATCGTGGAAGGGGCCGTGGAGCGCGTGTCCCGCGCGGAGACCGAGGCGTACTTCGGCTCCCGGCCGCGCGGCTCCCGGCTCGGCGCCTGGGCGAGCCCGCAGTCGCGTGTGCTGCCCGGCCGGGACGCGGTCGAGGCGGGGCTGGCCGCCGCGATCGAGCGGTTCGGTGACGGGCCGGTGCCGGCGCCGCCGCATTGGGGAGGCTTCCGGGTGGTCCCGTCGGCCGTCGAGTTCTGGCAGGGGCGGAGCAGCCGGTTGCACGATCGGCTGCGGTTCCGCCGCGACGGGAACGAGTGGGTCGTCGAGCGGCTCGCGCCGTGAGTCAGACGGTCGGGAGGAAGCCGAAATCCTGGATGATCGACACGCGGCCGCTGCGGGTGGTCGCGTACCGGCGGATGTGGGTCGGGAACGGCGCCTCGTTCTTCGGCTTCCAGTTCACCGCGGTCGCGGTCCCGGTCGAGATGTTCTCGATCACGGACTCGACGACCTGGGTCGGTCTGATCGGCGTGGCTGCCCTCGTACCACTGCTGATCTTCGGTCTCTGGGGTGGCGCGGTCGCCGACGTGGTGGATCGCCGCCGGCTGCTGCTGGCCAGCTCCGTGATCACCTGGACGTCCACGCTCGGGCTGCTGGTGCAGGCGGTCGCCGGGGTGCACAGTCCGCATCTGCTGCTGGCGCTGACCGCCGTGCAGTCGGCCGGCTTCGCGATCAGCTCGCCGGCCCGCAACGCGATCATCCCGCGGATCGTCCCCGGTGAGCTGGTGCCGGCCGCCAACACGCTGAACTACACGACCACCACGGCCGGTGGCGTGCTCGGCCCGCTGGCCGCCGGCGTGATCATGGGGATCTGGTCGACCGACGTCGGCGTCGAGGTGGCGTACGCGGTCGACGCCCTGCTCTTCACGATGACCTTCTGGGCCACCTGGCGGCTCCCGGCCATCCCGCCGATCGAGCGCGAGGACGGCGAGGAGCGGCCGTCGGCCGGTCTGCGTGGCATCGCGGTGGGCCTGAAGTTCCTGGTCACCCAGCCGGTGCTGCTGCTCTCGTTCGCGATCGACCTGATCGCGATGATCTTCGCGATGCCCCGGGCGCTCTTCCCGGCGGTGGCGCAGGACCAGTTCGGCGGCGGCGCGGCGATCGGCTGGCTCTACAGCGCGATCGCCATCGGCTCGCTGCTCGGCGGCCTCACCTCGGGCTGGATCAGCCGGGTCAAGCGGCAGGGCCTGGCCCTGGTGGTCGCGGTGGTCGGCTGGGGTGTGGCGATCGGCCTCTCCGGGCTGGCGACCCACCTGTGGCTGATGGTGCTGCTGCTCGCCGTGGCGGGCGCGGCCGACCTGGTGAGCGCGGTCTACCGGCAGTCGATCATGCAGACCTACGCGCCGGACCGGCTCCGCGGCCGGCTCCAGGGCGTGTTCATCGTGGTGGTGGCCGGTGGGCCGCGCCTCGGTGACCTGCGAGCCGGCGCGACAGCCGACTTCACCGGGGTGACCGGGTCCTGGGCGGGCGGCGGATTCGTGGCGGCCGGCCTCGCCGTGGCGCTCGCCGCGGTATCTCCGGCGCTGATCCGATACCGGCCCGCTTCCGAGAGTTCCGAGGACCGATAGTGTCGCGGGTATGAGCGCAGAGGCAGCCCCGAAATCCGGGATCCAGTGGACCATCGAGGCGGACGGGCACCGGGCCGTCCTGACGGAGGTCGGCGGCACGCTCCGCTCCTATTCCGTCGACGCCGTCGAGGTGCTCGACGGGTTCGGCACCGATGAGATCGCGCCGGGTTCCGCCGGGCAGATCCTCGCGCCGTGGCCGAACCGGATCCGGGACGGGCGCTACGAGTTCGAGGGACAGACGTACCAGCTGGCCCTGACCGAGGCGGCCCGGCACAACGCCATCCACGGCCTGGTCAACTGGTCGCGGTGGCGCCTCGTCGAGCAGTCCGCGGACAGCGTGACGCTGGAGTACGACCTGCCCGCCCAGGTCGGCTACCCGTGGTCGCTGGTGCTGCGCAGCCGCTGGTCGGTCTCGGCCGACGGCCTGCGCTGCGTGCAGGACGTGGTGAACACGGCCGAGTCGAACGCGCCGTGGGGCTATTCGGTCCACCCCTACCTGCGGCTGGACGGCGTGAGCGTCGACGACACCGTGCTGCACGTGCCGGCCCGGCTGCGGCTCACCGCTGACAACCGGCTGCTGCCGCTCGGCGCCTCGAAGGTGGCCGGTACCGAGTACGACTACAGCGAGCCGCGCAAGATCGGCGCTGCCGTCCTGGACACCACGTTCGGCGACATCGACTTCGACGCCGACGGGATCACCGCTGTCACGCTGTCCTCCGGCGACTCCAAGATCGTCGTGTGGGCCGACGACAAGTTCAACTACTGGCAGGTCTTCACCGGCGACACCCTGCACGGCGAGCGGCACCGCCGGTCGGTGGCGGTCGAGCCGATGACCTGCCCGCCTGACGCGTTCCGCAGCGGCCGTGACCTGATCGTGCTGGAGCCGGGCCAGACCTGGACCACGTCGTGGGGCATCCGGGCCTGATGGAGTTCGACGAGGTGATCCGTCGGCGTCGGATGGTCCGGGGGTACGACCCGGACCGCCCGGTGCCGCAGGAACTGATCGACAAGATCGTCCGGCATGGGCTGCGGGCGCCGTCGGCGGGCTTCTCGCAGGGCTGGAGTTTTCTGGTCCTCACCGCTCCCGACGACCGCGCGCTGTTCTGGGGCACCCTCGCCTCGGAGCCGAACGGCTGGCTCGATCGGATGTCGACTGCGCCGCTGGTCGTCGTCGCGTTGTCGAACAAATCGGTCTACATCGACAGGTACGCCGAATCTGACAAGGGGTGGACGGATCGGGACGAGTCGCGCTGGCCTGTCCCGTACTGGGACATCGACACCGGGTTCGCCTCCCTGCTCATGCATCTGACGGCGGTGAACGAGGGCCTCGGTTCGTGTTTCATCGGTCTGCCCGCCGATCGGGTGAACGCGTTCAAGCAGGCTTTCGGCGTACCGGATGAATTCAATCCGATCGGAGCGCTGACCGTGGGGTATCGGGGAGACGACAAGAGGTCTCCGTCACTCAAGCGCGGGCACCGCCCGGTGGCCGATGTGGTGCATCATGGCCGATGGCATTCGCCCGGCGAGGTCTGAGACCCGCCCGGTTACGCTGGCATGCGGTGGAACGTTCTGACGGAAAGGGGCAGCCGCCGTGATCTTCAAAGCGGTCCGGGACGGAGCCCCGTACCCCGATCACCACACGACGCTGAAGGCGTGGGCGGAGATTCCGCCGCGCCCGATCAGGCTCGCTGATCTGATCACCACGAAACGCGAGCTCGCGCTCGACAAGCTGCTCGCCGAGGACTCCACGTTCTACGGCGATCTCTTCCCGCATGTCGTGGAATATCACGGTGCGCTCTATCTGGAGGACGGGCTGCACCGGGCGCTGCGCGCGGCACTCCAGCAGCGCAACCAGATTCACGCCAGGGTGCTGCTCGTCGAGGACTGAGATGCGGATTGTCGTACCCCGTACTTACCTTTAAGGCATGGCCCACACGCCGGAAGTGGATGAACCGACCCGGGAATACCCGGCCGTGCCCGATGAGGACGCGCCGGCTCCCGTCGCTGCCCGCCGGAGCGGCTTCGCCCGGCTGCTGATCTTCACAGGGTTCGTCTTCGCGTTGATGGTCGCGGCCTGCATCGGCCTGCGTGCCGTCAACGTGCTGCCGACCTTCGACAACCCGTTCGACGATCAGACGGTCGACCGCAGCCAGCCCGTGCTGCTGCAGTCGATGCGCGACCTCAACCGCTATGTGGCCGCCGACGGCACCTTCCAGGTCATCGTCGACCTCCAGGAGAACAAGGAGAACATCCCGGATTTCCTGGTCAACCAGCGGACGCTGTTCGTCGGCTCCGGGACGGTCGAGGCCTACGTCGACTTCGGCGGCCTGACCGGCGACGCGTTGAAGGTCGACGAGACGAAGAAGTCGATCGAGCTGACGCTGCCCGCACCCGAGCAGTCGACCGCGGCGCTCGACATGACGAAGAGCTACGTCGTCGCCGAGGAGCGCGGCCTGCTCAACCGGATCGGCGACGCCTTCGGTGACGAGCCGAACAAGCAGCAGAAGGTCTACCAGCTCGCTCAGGAGCGCATCACCGAGGCGGCCAGGTCCAGCGGGATGGACCAGCGGGCGAGAGACAACACGCAGCGGATGCTGGAGAGCCTCTTCGCCCGGCTGGGTTACACCACCGTGACCGTCACGTTCGCCAATCCTTGATCAGCAGCGGGTCACTCGCTGGGCATCATCGCCCAGAGGATCAGATATGCGATGAACTGCGGGCCGGGGAGCAGGCAGGACAGCAGGAACAGCAGTCGGACCGTGCCGGCTCCGAGGCCGAAGCGCTGGCCCAGTCCGGCGCAGACACCGGCGATCATGCGGTTGTGGCGGGGTCGGGTCAGAGTGCGGGTCTTGACGGCGCGGGACACGTTCATCCACTCCTTCTGCAGCGGCCGTGACGTTCTGCCACGACCACTTCGACGGTAGGTACGGGAGTGTCGGCGGCCCTCGGTCTACAGGGGGATACCGGTGGTCCAACTCCCGTAAGGGTGACCCGTACCCGGGTGACCTCCGCTGTTAACCTTTCGGCCGTGACGGTGGCCCTCCTCTACACCCCGGCCGGGACGGCGCTTCCGTCTTCCGAAGCGGCGCAGCTGGCCGGTGAGCTGTCGCGGGCCCTGCACGCCGCGGGAGCATCCACCGTCATCCGCGGAGATAAGCTCGCCGCCGCCGTCCGGCAGGCCCGAGACTCGGGCGAACAACTCCTGATCTGCCCGGACAACCTGGTCGCGCACCACAGCCTGCTGTGGACGCTGGCGACCGAGCCGGCCGGGCGCAGCAGTGTCCTGGTGATGGCCGACGAGTCCGGCGGCCTCAAGGAGGACCGCGGCCGGATCGTCCCCGCCACGGACGGCGGCGGGACCACCCGGTTCCTCGGCGCCATGTGCATCGCCCCGGCCGACCTGCCGCTGCTGGAGAAGGCGGCCGGGCGGCCGGACCTGCTCGCGGCGCTGCTCGAGGACGGGCTCGTTCCGATCGCCACGCGTCCTCGTACGCTCCGGGCCCAGCAGGTCAGCACGCCGGCCGAGCTCGTGGCGGCCCGGCAGTCGGTCGCCGCCGTCGACGAGGACGCGGCCCGGCTGCGGCTCGCCGTCAAGGAGCAGGACGACTTCTTCACGACGTACGCGGTGAGCAGCTGGTCCCCGCTCGTCACGAAAGCGGCAGCCCGGCTCGGCCTCACCCCCACTGCGGTCACCGGGCTCTCGGTCCTCTTCGCCGGGGCTGCCGCGCTGGCGTTCTGGCAGGCGTCCCGTCCGCTCATGATCCTCGGCGGGATCCTGCTCTACCTGGGCTTCGTGCTCGACTGCGTGGACGGGCAGCTCGCTCGGTACACGCGGAAGTTCGACGCGTTCGGCGGCTGGCTCGACACGATGGCCGACCGGGCGAAGGAGTACGCGGTCTACGCCGGTCTCGCCGCGGGTGCGGAGCGGGTCGGTCTTCCGTACGCGTGGCCGCTCGCCATCACCGCGATCGTCCTGCAGACCGCCCGGCACATGACCGACACCTGGTACGGCGCGCTCCACGACGAGGCCGCCGCCCGCCCGGTCCAGCCGTCCGCGGCGGGTGTCGGCGCCCGCCTCACCGCGGCCTCGGTCAAAGCACAGAGCCAGCGCGGATCGCTGATCTACTGGGGTAAGAAGATCGTCGTCTTCCCGATCGGCGAACGCTGGGCCCTGATGGCCCTCCTCGCCGCGTTCACGAACGGCCGGATCGCCCTCGCAGCAGTGGTCGGTTTCGGTCTGCTCGCGGCGGCGTACACCCTCGCGCTCCGCTCGCTGCGCGCCCTCTCCATGCGCGTCTCGGTGCTGAACACGGTCGACACGATGCGCCACCGTGACGACGGCCCGCTGGTGCGCTCGGTCCTGAGCCGCTCCGGGCTGGGTCACCCACTGCCTTTGGCGGCGGCATTTCTGCTGTACGGGCTGAGCACCGTCACCCTGCTCCTGACGACCGACGTGCGATGGCTGCTCGCGATCGTGGCCCTCCCGGTCGCGCTGGCCGGCCTCCCCGCCGGATCCCGGCACGGCGGCGCCCTCGACTGGCTGGTGCCGGCCGCGCTCCGGGCTGCCGAATACCTGGTCGTGGTCGCTGTCGGCCTCTACGGGCCGGTGCCGCCCGCCGTGGTGTTCCTGCTGCTGTTCACGCTGGCGTTGCGGCACTACGACCTGACCGCCCGGATGGAGAAGGGCGCACCCGCCACCGCTGCCGGCCGTGCTCTGCTGGGCTGGGACGGGCGGGTGCTGCTGCTGGTCGTGGCGGCGCTGCTGGGCTACGCCACGGCCGGAACCGTCGTCCTGGCCGCCTTGGTCGGCGGCGCCTTCCTGGTGACCGCCACCCGCGACTGGCGAGCCTCCCGGGTTCACTGACCAAAATCGGTCGCCACCCGAGCCCGTCTGTCGGCGACCGGCCGGGGCCCGACTGACCGCCGGCGCCTTGTCGTCGCCCGTTTTGTCGCTCCCTGGTGCAGGCAGTCAAGACCGGTTGCCCACGAGAGCGACAAATCGGGCGCGACGGCGGCTCTGGCGTTCAGTCGGGCGGGGTTGGCTGTACGGGACGCGACAAATCGGGCTTGGGGGCGGCTCTGGCGTGGAGTTGAGGGTGCGGTGCCGGGGGTGGGGCTTTTGGCGTACGAGAAAGGGGTGTGAATTGTCGTTTTGCGCCTCGGGCTTCATGTGCACGTGCACAGTCGATCTCCGCACGTTCAGATCTCCGTAATCGATTGATCACTATCTGCGAATGGCACTTTCGTCCGATGGCAGGCCATCGACTCCACTCGCAGAGTTAGTGCTCGATTGCCGACCGTCGTGGGATCGGGATCACACGATCGCAGGAGGTTGACGGTGTCCACCGTCGCGCTCAGAGACGTCACCAAAGTGTGGCCAGATGGCTCGCTCGCCGTCGACAACCTCGACCTCGAGGTCAAGGACGGCGAGTTCATGGTCCTGCTGGGCCCTTCGGGCTGCGGCAAGTCGACAGTGCTCCGGATGATCGCCGGCCTGGAGGATCCCACCGAGGGTGAGATCCTGCTGAACGGTGAGCCGGTGCTGGATCTGCCTCCGCGTGAGCGCAGCATCGCGATGGTGTTTCAGGACTTTGCGCTCTATCCGCACATGACCGTGGGCGAGAACATCGGTTTCCCGCTGAAGCTGTCCGGCGTCGAGCCGTCGCCGCGGCAGGAGCGGATCGACGCGGTGGCGGGGGCGCTCGGCATCGGCGAGGTGCTCGGGCGGCGGCCCAGCCAGCTCTCGGGCGGTCAGCGTCAGCGGGTGGCGATGGGCCGGGCGATCGTCCGCCGGCCCGGCCTCTTCCTCATGGACGAGCCGCTCTCCAACCTGGACAGCGGCCTGCGCGCCGAGCTGCGGGCGGAGATCTCCAGCATGACGCGCGAGCTCGGGGTCACGACCATGTACGTGACGCACGACCAGGCCGAGGCGCTCACCATGGCCGACCGGGTCGCGATCATGCGGAAGGGCGTGCTGCAGGACGTCGGCACGCCGACCGAGGTCTACCGGCGGCCGGCCACGCTCTACGTCGCGGCGTTCCTCGGCTCGCCCCGGATGAACCTGCTCGAGGCGTCCGTCTACGTGCACCTCGATCAGTACATCGTGCTGAACTTCGGCGAGCAGAACCTCTACATGCCCTGGAACGACCCGCGCGCCCGTGCGGTGGCCCGCTACCACGGCGAGCGGATCGTGGTCGGCATCCGGGCGGAGGCGATCACTCCGGTGGCGCCGGAGACGCAGGGGCCGGTGTTGCAGGGGCGGATCCGCTACCTGGAGCACCACGGGCACGAGTCGCTCGCGTTCCTGGACGTCGGGGCGACGGCGATCGTGGTCGACGAGATGAGCAACCCGGTGCACACCCAGCCGCCTGCCGAGAACCCGCTCAAGCGCGCCCTGCAGCGCCTGACACGCCCGGGCGGCGGTGTCGATGTGGAACCGCGGCCCACCAGCCGGGTGAGCGTGCTGAACGACCCGGGCCGGCATCACCGCAAGCCCGCCGAGCTGTCGGTGCGGCTGGCGCCCTACCCGGCGGTGTCACCCGGGCATCCGCTGGCGATCGCGGTCCGGATGGAAGCCGTCCATTTCTTCGACGAGCGAGGTGATCGCATCGATGTCGGCTGGCGGTGACCCCAGGGGGCCAGGAAACAACAGCCGGGATCTACGCCACTTCCGGGCGGGATCACCGATGCCTCGTGCCACCGGTCGGCCACAGCGCGTAGGCTGCACGACGGTGGAGGACAGGATCAACCAGAGCGTGCGGTCGGCTCCGGGGAGGGAGCCGCGGGTCGATGCCGCCCGCCCGACGGTTCTTCCGGTCCTTCTCGATCGCCCTTTCGGGCAGAATGACATCACCGTTCTGCGGCATGAAGTGTCTGCCCGGCTCGCCCCGCTCAGGTTGGACGGCGATCGGCGGCACGGATACATCCTGGCGGTCAACGAGGTCATCACGAACGTCGTTCTGCACGCCGGTGGGCACGGCCGACTGGTCCTGAGGATCGACGACGGATCCGTGTGGTGCCTGGTCACCGACTCGGGCCCGGGCATTCCCGGCGACTACCTGGACGACGTACAGGCGCCGGAGGCGTTCGAGGTCGGGGGACGCGGGCTCTGGCTGGCGCACCAGTTGTGCGACGAGGTGACGACCGCTACCGGGCCGATCGGTACCTCGATCGGATTGCGTATCGCACTGGATGCCGCTCCGGATTCTTGATGAAACAGCAGGTTGAACGACCTGTGAACCACCAAGGAAATATGAAGGTGCCCTTCCGCTCTCCTCCTGCTTCCCGTCCGGCTACATTGGGCGCGTGCTCGGACTTCCTTCAACGGTGACCGTTTGCCTTTTCGATCTTGACGGCGTGCTGACGCAGACCGCGCTCGTCCACAACGCGGCGTGGAAACAGACGTTCGATTCGTTCTTGGAATTGTGGTCGGAACGTCACGGTCAGCCATTCGTCCCGTTCGATTCAGGCACCGACTATCACCGTTATGTCGATGGTCGGCAGCGTGCCGACGGTGTCCGTACCTTCCTCGCTTCCCGGGGCATCACCCTGCCCGAGGGGACGCCCGACGACACTCCGGACCAGGAGACCGTCAACGGCGTCGGCAACCGCAAGAACGTGCTCGTGCTGCAGAAGATCGCCGAGGGCGCCGTTCAGGTCTACCCCGGATCGGTGGAGTACCTGAAAGCGGCGAAGGAGGCCGGTCTGCGCCGGGCTGTCGTCTCGGCCAGTGCGAACTGTAAGGACGTCCTGGAGGCCGCCGGCATCGCCGACCTCCTGGAGGTGCGCGTGGACGGCGTCGTCGCCCGCGAGCAGGGCCTGCCCGGCAAGCCGGCGCCCGATACCTTCCTGTACGCGGCGAAGCTGCTCGGCGTGGAGCCGGCGACCTGCGCCGTCTACGAGGACGCGCTGGCCGGTGTCGAGGCCGGCCGTGCCGGCGACTTCGGCATCGTGATCGGTGTCGACCGCGTCGGCCAGGCCGAGGCGCTGCGTGAACACGGTGCCGACGTGGTCGTCACCGATCTTTCCGAACTTCTCTGAGACTTACATTCAGTACCGAGAGGCACGACCGTGATCCGTGAACGGGCCTACCCCGTCGACCCTTGGCACATCCGGGAGACCCGGCTCGACCTGGACCTGCTGGCCCAGTCCGAGTCGGTGTTCGCTCTCTCGAACGGCCACATCGGGATACGCGGAAACCTGGACGAGGGCGAGCCGCACGGCCTGCCCGGCACCTACCTCAACTCGTTCTACGAGCTGCGGCCGCTGCCGCACGCCGAGGCGGGGTACGGTTTCCCCGAGTCCGGCCAGACGATGGTCAACGTGACGAACGCCAAGCTGGTGCGCCTGCTCGTCAACGACGAGCCGTTCGACGTGCGCTACGGCGAGCTGCGGTCCCACGAGCGCTGCCTGGACCTGCGGGCCGGCACGCTGGAGCGGATCGTGGAGTGGGTGTCCCCGTCCGGCCAGGGCGTCCGGGTCCGCACCGTGCGTCTGGTCTCGTTCACGCAGCGGGCCATTGTCGCCTTCCTCTACGAGGTGGAGCCCCTGGAGAGCGCCGCCCGGCTGATCCTGCAGTCCGAGCTGGTGGCGAACGAGCAGCTGCCGCCGATGAGCAAGGACCCGCGGGTCGCCGCGGTGCTGGACCGGCCGCTGCAGGCCGAGGAGATGATGGAGCAGCGCACCGGCGGCATCCTGGTGCACCGCACCAAGGCCAGTGACCTGCGGATGGCCGCTGCCATGGAGCACCTGGTGGAGACCCCGGGCCGGCACGCCATCACCACCGAGGGGCACCCCGACTGGCTGCGGACCACCGTCGCGTGCCGCCTGGAGCCCGGCCAGAAGCTGCGGGTGGTCAAGCTGGCGGCGTACGGCTGGTCCAGCATGCGCTCGCTGCCCGCCCTGCGCGACCAGGTCGGCGCGGCTCTCGCCAGCGCCCGCCTGGACGGCTGGGAGGGCCTGGTCCAGCAGCAGCAGGAATACCTGGACGCCTTCTGGGACCACTCGGACGTCAAGGTCGAGGGCGACGCGGAGGTGCAGCAGGCGGTCCGCTTCGGCCTCTTCCACACACTGCAGGCCGGCGCCCGGGCGGAGAAGCGCCCGATCGGCTCGAAGGGCCTCACCGGCCCCGGCTACGACGGCCACACCTTCTGGGACGCCGAGACGTTCGTGCTGCCGGCTCTCACCTACACCCAGCCCTCCGCGGCGGCCGACGTGCTGCGCTGGCGGCACTCGACGCTGGACCTGGCCCGGGAGCGGGCTCAGACACTCGGCCTGCAGGGCGCCGCGTTCCCGTGGCGGACCATCCGCGGCCAGGAGTGCTCGGGGTACTGGCCGGCGGGCACGGCGGGCTTCCACATCGCCGCCGACATCGCCGATGCGGTCCGGCGGTACGTCCAGGCGACCGGCGACTACGACTTCGAGCGTGAGGTCGGCCTGGAGCTGCTGGTCGAGACGGCCCGGCTGTGGCGTTCGCTCGGCCACCACGACCGGCACGGCCGCTTCCACATCGACGGGGTGACCGGCCCGGACGAGTACACCGCCGTGGTGAACGACAACATCTACACCAACCTGATGGCCCAGCAGAACCTGATGACCGCGGTCGAGGCCTGCAAGCGTCACCCGGACCTGGCCCGCAAGTTCGGCGTGGACGACGAGGAGGCTGCCTCCTGGCGTGACGCGGCGGCCGCGGTGCACATCCCGTACGACAAGGAGCTCGGGGTCCACCAGCAGTGTGAGGGCTTCACCCGGCTCCAGGAGTGGGACTTCGAGAACACCCCGCCGGAGGGCTATCCGCTGCTGCTGAACTTCCCGTACTTCGACCTGTACCGCAAACAGGTCATCAAGCAGGCCGACCTGGTGATGGCGATGTTCCTCCGGGGGGACGCGTTCACCCCCGAGGAGAAGTCGCGCAACTTCGCCTACTACGACGCGCGGACCGTCCGGGACTCCTCCCTGTCCGCCTGCGTCCAGGCGGTGCTGGCGGCCGAGACCGGGCACCTGGAGCTGGCTCACGACTATCTGGGCGAGGCCGCCCTGATGGACCTGCACGACCTGCACCAGAACGCCCGGGACGGCGTGCACGTGGCGTCCCTGGCCGGTACCTGGATGTCGCTGGTGGCGGGCCTCGGCGGCATGCGGGACTTCAACGGTCAGCTGAGCTTCGCCCCGCGGCTGCCCAGCCGGATCAACAACCTGGAGTTCTCGCTGCTCTGGCGCGGCCTGCGGCTGCGGGTCAGCGTGACCGGCGACGAGGTGACGTACTCACTGCGCAACGGCGGCGGCTCGGCCCGGCTCACCCTGCTGCACCACGGCAAGGAGATCGAGGTCACCCAGGTCCGTCCGGTGACCATGGCGATCCCGCCGGCCGGAACGGTCGGCCCGGCGCCGAGCCAGCCGCACGGCCGGGCGCCGGTCAGGCGAGCCACTCACTGAGCCGGAAACGGCCCCGTCCGAAGAGGACGGGGCCGTTTCCGTACGAAACCCTCAGAGCATCGACACGTGCACGTGGTCGGTGTGGTCGCTGACACCGTGGTAGGACTTCCAGCCGGATGCCGGGAACCAGATCTTCTTGTACCAGATGACGTAGTAGATCCCGAGCTTGTCGGCGTTCCGCACGAGGAACGCCATCAGGTCGTTGCCGTACTTCATCATCTTGTCGTTGTGCGCCGAGGAGAAGCCGCTCTTCTGCAGCGACCAGTCACAGGCCCGGCCCTTGGGGTGCTCGAACGGCCCGCCGTCGCGGTGGCAGCCGACGAACATGTCGAAGCCGGCCTTCTTCACCTCTTTGTACATGTGAAGAGTGCGCTTGGTGATGCAGCCGTTCGTCGTCGGGTCGTTCTCGGTGCAGCCCTCCGCGGAGAAACCGCCGCTGGAGTTGCGCGGAGCAGCGTCGGCATCCGGAGAATCCGCCACCACGAAACCCTTTGTCAGCGCGTCGCCGCCGACCAGTTTCAGGGCTTTCTCCGCAGCGTCCTTCTGCTTCTTCATCAGCGCGCTGTTCTGCTTCTGCGCCTTGACCTCGGCGTCGAGCTTGGCCTTCTTCTCGGAGACCGTGTTGATCGCCTCGTTGAGCTCGCCGAGCTTCTCGTCATGCAGCTTGTTGATCTCTTCGAGCGAGATCGCCTTCTTCAGGAAGTCATTCGACGAGCTGGCGCCGAGCAGGAAGCCGACGGCGCTCAGGTTGCCCGTCACGTACTGCTCGCGGGCGATCGAGTTGACCTCGGGAATGAGCTCGTCGCGACGGCTCTCGGCCGCCTTGATCTCGACGTTGAGCTTCGCCTGGGCCTTCGTGGACTTCGACACGGCCGCCTTGGCGGTCACGTATCGGCGGTTCGAGGCCTCGATGACGTCGGAGAGCAGGGCGTCTTCGTCGTCCTCCTCGGCGGTGGCGGACGAGTCGCTCGGCTCCGCGGAGGCCGGCATGGCCGGCACCACGAACAAGGCCGTGGCCACGAGCGGTGCCAGGGCAAGGGTCAGCCACCGGCGGGGACTTGCGGTCATCAACAGTTCCTTCCTTGTCACCGCCGACCGAGTTAGCTGACGGGTTCGGGACGGAAGAGATCCCTACCGCCCGAAGGCGGATTCACCCCACTGACTTGGTTCCCCGGCTCGTCTCGCGACGATTGGGCGGTGGCCTGCCGGCTCCTCGGGGGCGGCGCCGTCCTGGCAGGACCGGCGACGAGTTTACCTGAGGAATGGCGCGGCTTCAGGACCGCAGAACCAGCAAAACTGTTACCGGGTAACGACTTTCCGTAATCATCTCACCTCGCGTGGCCACGCCATTGCGGAACGTACGAGAACTGTCGATCTGTCGATTGAGTGGGTATGGTCGGACGCGGTTCCCACCCGGGGACCGCCGCCTAATCGCCCCCTGCGGCGAGCCGGGGAACCATATTTCCTCGGGGTGAATCCGCATCCGCGGTAGGGATTTCCTTCGTCCCGAACCCGTCAGCTAACTCGGTCGGCGGCCGACGGAAGGAATGATCTGTGCAGCGAAAGACTGCGCGGCGATTAGCGGCCGTCATGGGGCTGCTGCTCGCCGTGTGCGGGCTGGCGGTCGTGGCGTCACCGGCCAACGCAGCCCCCGGCGACAACGGTGACGACGGCGAGGGTGGCTCGAAGTCTCTCGTCGAACAACTCGAGGACGCCTCTCGCGGATACGTCGAGGCGAAGGCGAAGCTGAAGTCCTCCAAGGAGAAGCAGACCGAGCTCACGGCCACGCTGAAGAAGCTGGACGAGCAGGTCGGGCCGAAGCAGGCCGCGCTCGACGAGATCGCCGCCCAGGCGTACACCTCGGGCCGCCTCGGCGGGATGTCCGCCCTGGTCAACGCGAGCGACACGGAAAGCTTCATCGACCGGACGATGATCCTGTCGACGGTCGCCGCCGATCAGAACCATGCGATCGAGGAACTGAAGAACACCCTCGACGCGCAGCGCAAGGCGAAGCTCGCCATCGACGCCACCGTGAAGGACCAGCAGAAGCAGGTCAACGTGATGGCGAAGAAGAAGCTGCAGGCCGAGACGGCGCTGAAGAAGGCGAACCAGGGCGCGGACGCCTCCTCGTCGAGCGACGGCGGCAGCAGCGCCAAGGCCGATCCGGTGCCGAGCGGTTCCGGTTCCGGTTGCTCCGTGAACGACCCGACCAGTGGCGGCTGCATCACCCCGCGCATGTCGCACGCGCTGAAGCAGGCCCAGAAGGACGGCTTCACGCGGTACGTGCACTGCTTCCGTGAGCAGAACAGCGGTGAGCACCCCAAGGGCCGGGCCTGCGACTTCGCGGCCGACAAGAACGGCTTCGGCGGGGACGCGACCGGGGCGAGCAAGACCTACGGCAACAACCTGGCGAACTACTTCATCAACAACGCGGACGCGCTCGACGTGCTCTACGTGATCTGGTTCCGCCGGATCTGGCTGCCGAGCAGCGGCTGGAAGTCCTACAGCGGCGCCGGTGGCGACCCATCCAGCGACCATACGAACCACGTGCATCTTTCAGTGCGCTGAAAAAAGGGCCGCCCTTGGAAGGGCGGCCCTTTTTCGTCACTTGCGCATGTACGCCTCGTACTCGCGCATCACTTCGTCGGTCGGCCCGTCGGCGCGGATCAGGCCCGACTCCAGCCAGATGCACCGGTCGCAGGTGTCTCGGATCGACTGCTCGCTGTGGCTGACCAGGAACACCGTGCCGGCCTCGGCCCGCAGTTCGCGGACCCGCTGCTCGCTGCGCCGGCGGAACTTCGCGTCACCGGTCGCCAGCGCCTCGTCGATCAGCAGCACGTCGTGCTTCTTCGCCGCGGCGATCGAGAACTTCAGGCGGGCGGCCATGCCGGAGGAGTACGTCCGCATCGGGTACGACGAGAAGTCGCCGCGCTCGTTGATGCCGGAGAACTCGATGATCTCGTCCTTCTTCGCCGCCACCTCGGCCGGCGACATGCCCATCGCGAGGCAGCCCAGCTCGACGTTGCGCTCGCCGGGCAGCTCGTTCATCAGGGCCGCGTTCACGCCGAGCAGCGAGGGCTGGCCGGCCGCGTAGATCGCGCCCTTCGACACCGGCAGCAGGCCGGCGACGGCACGCAGCAGCGTCGACTTGCCGGATCCGTTGCTGCCGATCAGGCCGATGGCCTCACCCTTGTACGCCGTGAAGCTCACGCCCTTCACCGCGTGCACCTCTTTGACGTTCGCCGCCTTGGAGTTCGTCACGAGGCGCTTGAAGCTGGCGAGCGGGCTGCCGCTGCCCGGCGAGGCCGAGCTGTGCACCTTGTAGATGATGTGGGCGTTGTCCGCGATGACGGTCGGGACGAGGTCGGTGTCAGCCACGGCCGTAGCCCTTCTCTCCGCGCCAGAAGTAGACGTATCCGCCGACGCCCACGACGACGCTCCACGCGAGCGCCTGGATCCACAGCATGGTCGGCGTGCCGGCCAGCGTGACGTTCTCCAGCAGCGCGTGGCGGAACAGCTCGATGAAGATCAGCATCGGGTTCGCCTCGACCAGCGCCAGCTGCCAGCCGTCGAGCTTCTCGGTGAACAGGGTCACCGGGTAGAGGACGGCCGAGCCGTACATCCAGAACCGCATGATGAACGGGATCAGCTGCTTGATGTCACGGTTCTTCGAGCCGTACCGCGCCATGAACATGCCCAGGCCGGTGTTGAAGAACGACTGGAGGGCCAGCAGCGGGATCAGCAGCAGCCACTCGACGGTGATCGGCTCGCCGGTGATCAGGACGATGCCCATCAGCACCAGCAGGGCGACCATGAAGTTGCGGATCTCGACCAGGGCGGCGGAGAGCGGCAGGCTGGCCCGGGGGAAGTGCAGCGCCCGGATCAGGCCGAGGTTGCCGGTGATCGCGTTGATCCCGGACTGCACGATCGACTGCGTGAACTGGAACACGAACACGCCGATGCACAGGTACGCCGGGAAATTGTCGATGCCCTTGCTGGTCCCGATGATCACGCCGAAGATCAGGTAGTAGACCGCGGCGTTGATGATCGGTGTGAGGACCTGCCACACCAGGCCGAGCTTGGTGTTGCCGAGTGAGGACGACACCTTCGCGCTGGCGTGCGACTGAATGAAATGCCGGTACGACCACAGCTGACGCGTGTATTCGGGCAGCCTGGGTAGCCGCCCGGACGCTGTCAGACCGTGCCGGCGAGCGAGCTCCTTGGGCGAGAGCTCGGTGCCGGTCTCGGCGACCGCCGTCTCTGGCATGGGATGGTGCTCCGATCTAGTCGGCCCGGCGGAGGCGGTGGGCTCCGGTGGCTTGCGCGAGGACACAGCTAGCAAGCATGACAGGCGTTCACCGTCTCCGTTGGAACGGGTTCGTATCGACGTGGCAGTGACGGTAGCTGACCAAACGGCGGAACGCAACCGTTACGTCGTAGCGTTATAGTGACTCTGTGGCGACAGTTAAGCGCGCACCTGCCGGAGCGGCGGTGCTCCGAGGCGACATCACCGTGGCGATCCGTAACGCGGTCATGAACGAGTTGGCGGAAGTCGGCTACGGCCGATTGTCCATCGAGGCGGTTGCCCGCCGTGCGGGGGTCGGCAAGACCGCGATCTACCGGCGGTGGAGCAACAAACTGGAGATGGTCATGGAGATCGTCTCCGACGTCGCGGAGCGGAAGGTGCCGCTGCCCGACACCGGTAGCTTCGCCGGCGACCTCGAGCTGCTCATGATGATCGTGAGCCGGGCCCTGCAGCACCGGATCGCGTCCCAGATCATCCCGGACCTGATGGCCGAGGCGGCCCGCAACCCGCAGATCGCCGAGACCCTGCAACGGGCGCTGCGGATACACCAGCAGGCCCTGGCCGAGAAGCTGGTCGGCCAGGCGGTCACCCGCGGTGAGCTCCCCGAGGGCACCGACGCCGGCCTCGCCGTCGATCTGATGCTCGGCCCGCTCTACTGGCGTCTGGCGATCGCCCGGGAGCCGATCGGGGACGACTACCTCGAACAGCTCGCCCAGGCCGTCACCGGGGCTCTCAAGGCCGCCGCCTGACCCACCGGCCCGACCAACCGGATCGCAACCGAGGATTCGCTGGCCCGGGCCCCGCATCGGCCGAAGGAAGGGTTCGACCCCGACCGACGTCCGAAGGCAGTGACGATGACCACCCCCTGCGAGCCCCGCGTCGACTTCACCGTGCTCGACGCCGCCGCCCTCCTCGCGATCGCCATGGGCGGCGCCTCCGACCTCACCACACGTCCGGCGTACAGCCCGCCGAAGGTGGTGGCCGGCGCCGCGGTGGTCGGCGCGTGGCGCAGTCCCGACGGCGTCGTGCAACTGCGGCTGCACACCGACGGCACGTACGCCGGTGAGGTGGCCGGGCGTCGCCAGGCCGCGCGCGGCACCTACGACATCGAGGGCGCCGACGTGGTGCTGCACGACGAATCGGGCATCAACACCCCGGTGCACATCCTCGACGGCGAGCTGGAGATGGCCGGCCACCGGTTGATTCCGATCGGCGCGTGAGAGTCGGCGCGTGAGAGAACGCCTAAGGACCTCGTCGCCTCTGACGAACAGGAGGGGACATCGACCTGGGGGACGGATGCGCAAACTCAAGCTGGCCATGGCACTGACCGCTCTGCCGCTGCTGCTCGGCGGGTGTTCCGCGCTCGGCCTCGGCGGCGACTCGCCGGGCGCCACGGCGACCGCGCCGGTGGAGAGCGGCGAGGACTGGATGCGCCTGGCCGCGGGCGACGCGACCCCGAGCCCGACGCCGTCCCGGGGGAAGGCCACGGCGACCGCCGACCCGACGGTCTCCGCGCCGGCGCCGGACCCCAGCTGCACCAAGATCTGGCCGCGTACCGATCCGGTGTTCATCCCGGTCGAGATCACCCCGGGCGCGGGCTCGCTCAAGGTCGAATGGCCGACGCAGTACGACTCCGACTACCGGGTCGCGGCCGTGCCGCAGCAGCTGGTCAGCGGACGGCAGCCGGAGCCGGTCTGGAAGACGGTCGCGGCCGGCACCGGGTGCACGGTCAGCACGACCATCACCGGCCTCACCTCGGGGGCGGCGTACATCGTCTGGCTGGACGCGCCGAACACCGGCTACAACGTCGACGGGAGCCGGCACCTGTACAGCGGCCGCTCCGGGGTCGTCTACCCGAACTGAGTGGGCAGCCCGGCGGCCTGCCACGCGGCGTAGCCACCGGCCAGGTCGGTGGCCCGGTGCAGGCCGAGGTCCTGCAGCGAGGCGGCGGCCAGACTGCTGGTGTACCCCTCCTGACAGGTGACGATCACCTGCAGGTCGTAGTTGTTCGCGAACGGCAGGCGCGCGTCCGAGCGGGGGTCGAGCCGCCACTCCAGGACGTTGCGCTCGATCACGAGCGCGCCCGGGATCTCACCGTGCTCGGCCCGCTGCGCGGCCGGGCGGATGTCGATCAGGATCGCGCCGTCGCGCACCGCCGCGGCGGTCTGCGCGGGGTCGAGCCGCCGCAGCCGGGCGCGTGCGTCGGCGAGGATCTCCGCGATCCCCCTGATCACCATTCGGACCCCGCGCGCTCGACGGTCAGGATCTCGAGACCCTCCGGGCCGAGGCGGTACTTCGTCATGGTGGTGAGCGCCGGGCCGTACACGTGCACGCTGACCGCCGGCTGGGTGGAGAGGTTCGTCATCCGGTGCACGTGGTGCTCGCCGAACCGGCGGCCCGCACCTTCACCGAGCTCACGCGACACGACCCGGGCCCCGCCGCGGCTGTTCGCCACGGTGTCCTCGACCAGGGTGCCCTGGAAGACGTGGAACGCGCCGGCCGAGCCGCCGTGGTCGTGGATCTCGGTGCCCTGACCTGGCAGCCAGGTGAGCAGCCAGACCTCGTAGTCGTCGGTGACGGCCAGCCGGTGGTACCACCGCTCGACCGGGCTGAAGCGGGGAGCCACCGGCCACTGCTCGGGCGCTGCCGCGTACTGCTGCGCGATGGCGAGATGGTCGAGACGGACTCCGACGGCGGTCATCGACTTTCTCCTTCTCATATATACTCCATTGGTCTAGTAGGTTTTACCACATGACTCGCGGCGTTGGTCCCGAGACGTCCAAACCGTGATCGAGAAATAGGCTTCGGCGTCTTTGCCTCTTTCTCGATCTGGCGCGAAAAACTTCGTACCGCAACGAGTCGAATACGCTCTGTCGAGACCTCTGGGCGATCTGTCACCAGATCGGCCTACCTCCTCCGGAGGAACGGAGGAATTGCTGCTCAGGGCGATCCCCGCCGCATCGAGATGGCTATATGGTGAGCGCGCCAGCTCCCCTTCAGCCCTTGATGAACGAGGACGGACACGTGTTGAAGTCACGCCGCGGACTGCTCGCGGCCGGTCTCACCGCAGCGGTGATCGGCACGATCGGTGTCGTCTCGACCCTCAACGCCGGGGCGGAACAGATTCCCGGGGAGGCGCCGGCCTCCGCGACCGCCGTCGCCGAGGAGCCCCTCCTCACCCCGCCGGCCAAGCTGCCCTGGGGCGCCCGCCCGCACAGCATCCGGACCGGCCGGGACGGCGCCAGCAGCAAGTCGCTCAAGGCGGCCGGCTTGATCGCCGCAGCGCCCGACGAGCAGAGCGAGGAGCAGGCCGAGGACGAGGCCCCGAAGGGGCGTACGTCGCGGACCACGTTCGTGAAGTCGGAGAGGACCGAGATCCTCCCGCCGGACCCGCCGCCGACCGCCACCACAAGCCCGGCAGCGGCCAAGCCGACGGTCAACTACCTCTACAGCGTCGGCACCCAGGCCGCGGTCTCCGACGGGGCCTACGCCAACCTCACCATCAGTAAGCCCAAGCTGGACAAGGAGGACTACCACTCGCTGGCCGAGCTGGCCGTGCAGTCCGCCGACGGCCGGCAGATCGTCGAGGTCGGCTGGACCGTGGACCGCCTGGTCAACGGCGACGACGACCCGCACCTGTTCGTCTACCACTGGGTCGACCGGAAGACCACCTGCTACAACACCTGCGGCTGGGTGCAGTACAGCAAGAACATCACCCCGGGCGACGTGCTGGCGCAGGACAAGACCGCCCGGTTCGGCATCCAGTTCTTCAACGACGCGTGGTGGGTGGCGTTCGACAGCGAGTGGGTCGGCTACTTCCCCGGCAAGATCTGGGGTGACAAGTTCACCAAGACCGGCCTCGTGCAGGTCTTCGGCGAGGTCGCCGCGGCCAGCCCGACCCCGTGCACCGAGATGGGCAACGGCGTGGGCGCCGGCGACACCGCCGCGGCCCGGGTGGGCAGCGTGTCCTACCTGAACGGTCCGGCCGTCGACATGAGCGTCCGCGCCACCAGCGAGGTCTACGCGGTCAACCGGCTGAGTGCCCGGACCTTCCGGTACGGCGGCCCCGGCGCCTGCTGAACCGGCCCCGCTGAAGCCCGGTCCCTCGCAAGTGGAGAGGTCCGGGCTTCACCTTTTTCGGGGCAGCCGTGAACCGGACCGCGTGCCACGATGTACATCCGGGTGGCCGGGCGTAACCCTCATCCGGGTTGCCGGGCGGACCCGAGGGGAGCTGGCGCCGATGAAGCGACGGGTGAGCCCCGACGAGCAGCTGATGACCGCGCTCTACACCGAGCACTACTCAGTCCTGATCAACTTTGTGTCCCGATACGTCTCGGACCGGCACAAAGCCGAGGACCTGGTGCAGGAGACTCTGTTACGGGCCTGGAAGCACATCGACCATCTGGACCCGGAACCGGGCCGGACCAGGTCGTACCTTCTGACCATCGCCCGGAACGTGGTGACCAACGCGTGGCGCGCCGAGCAGCGCCGCCCACGCCTGGTCGCCGATGAGAACGCGGTCAACTCGGTGCCGTCGGCGGACAACGTTGATCAGATGGTGGAAGGCTGGCTGGTGGCGGAGGCGCTGGAGCGTCTCTCGCCGGAACACCGGGCGGTCATCCAGGCGATGTACTACGAAGGGCAGAGCGTGGCCGACGCGTCACGGAAGCTGTCCGTGCCCGAGGGCACTGTCAAATCGCGCGCGTACTACGCGGTCCGCGCGCTGCGCACCGTCTTCGAGGAGATGGGGATGTTGCGATGAGCGACCTGGACGAACACGGCAGCCTGCACAGGTTGCTCGGCGGATATCTCCTCGGCGGCCTCGACGAGGCCGACACCGATCGCCTCGACGAACACCTGCGGGACTGCGCCGATTGCCGTGCCGAACTGGACCGGCTGGCGCCCGTACCGGAAATGTTGCAGCACCTGCCGGACGCGCGGCACCTGGGTGGCGGCGCGCCGCTCGCGGTGAGCCCGGCCGCCCGGCCGAGTCCGCAGAACATCGAGGGCCTGCTCAGCAGGATGCGGGCCGAGCAGCACAAGGAAGTCCGGACCAACCGGGTCCGGTGGCTGGCCGCCGCCGCAGTCGTGCTGATCGCGGCAGCCGCGATCGGCTACGGGATCTTCACGAACAACTCCGCGCCGCAGGGTCCCCCGGAGGCCATCCCGAGCGCCGAGCTGGTCACCGCTCGGTTCGAGGCGGCGCCGGGCAGCAGCCTGACCGGTTCCGCGGCGGTCACCCAGAAGAGCTGGGGGGTCGCGGTGGCACTGGATGTGGCCCGGATGAGCGGCGATGCGCCGTTCCTCTGCCTGGTGCGCAACAAGGCGGGCGCGACCGAGCAGGCGGCGGTCTGGGGTGACACGCCGGACGGCAAGGCGAAGGTGAGCGGGGCGAGCTCGTTCCCGGTGAACGACGTCGACGCGATCTTGATAACCGACAAGAACGGCAAATTGATCGGTACGGCGCCGCTCACCTGAGCGACGCCCTCACGCGGTGCGACGGAGCTCGACGGTCCGTTGCTTCATCCACAGCGTCTGCCGGGCCGCCGTCGCGGCGGCCCGTGCGGCGGCGGTGGAGCGCAGTGCCGGCGCCGGCGATCGCCGCATCAGGTCCTCCAGCCGGCTCCCGAGCTCGGCCCGGCTGAACGGCTTGGCGAGGTAGTCGTCGGCGCCCGCGTGCAGCGCCGTCATGACCTGGTGGTGCTGCACGTCAGCGCTGATCATCATGATCGGGAGCGATTCGGTACGCAGATCGCGCCGCAGGCGCCGGCACAGTTCGACGCCGGACTCACCCGGCATCCGCACGTCGATGAGCGCGACGTCCACCTCACCGCCGGCCAGCACCGCGAGCGCCTCCTCGGCGTCCCCGGCCGTCACCACGGTGTGCCCGAGGCGACGCAGGGCGAGGGCGAGCAGGTCCCGATGGTCGACCTCGTCATCGGCGATCAACACGGTGGGCACAACCGAACCTCCGAACCTCCGGTGAACTTGCCTACCCACATTCGGCAACCGGGCCGAACCCCTGAGGCGGAAATAGAGTGGGCGATATGCGTGCTGCCGTTTTCCACGAGTCCGGTCCCGCCGCTTCGGTTCTTCAGCTCACCGAGCGACGCCTGCCGCGCGTCGGCGCCGGTGAGGTGCGGGTCCGCATCGTTCTCTCCGCTGTGAACCCGACCGACACCGGCACCCGGGCAGGTCGCGGGGTGCCGGACGGCATCGATCCACCGCGGGTGCCGAACCAGGACGGCACGGGTGTCGTCGACGCGCTCGGCGAGGGGGTCGGCGGTCTGGAGCCCGGTGATCGGGTCTGGGTGTGGGACGCGGCTTACCGGCGGGCGGACGGGACCGCTCAGGAGTACGTGACGCTGCCCCGCCACCAGGTCGTCCGGATGAACGACGACATCCCGATCGAGGTGGGCGCCGCGCTCGGCATCCCGGCACTGACCGCGCACCGCTGCCTCACCGTGGCGAGTGACGGCCCGGACCGGCTGGCCCCGGGCGCCTTGGCGGGCCGGACCGTGCTGGTCGCGGGCGGTGCCGGAGCGGTCGGCAACGCGGCGATCCAGTTGGCCAAGTGGGCGGGCGCGACGGTGCTGACCACGGTCAGCTCGAAGGAGAAGGCGGAGCTGGCGACCGCTGCCGGCGCCGACGCGGTGATCGACTACCGCGAGGAGGACGTGGCGGCGCGGATCCGCGAGCTGAGCGCGACCGGGCCGCAGGTGATCGTCGAGGTGAGCACCGGCAACCTCGACCTGGACCTGGACGTGGTGGCGCCGGGTGGCAACATCGCGATCTACGTGGCCGGGAAGTTCAGCATGCCCAGCTTCAAGGCGATGCTGAAGAACGTCAGCCTCGACTTCGTGCTCACCTATACGACGACGCCGGAGGAGAAGGCGAACGCGGTGGCGGCGGTGGCCGAGGCGGTCAACGCCGGCGCCTTCCGGGTGGGGGAGGACGCCGGTCTGCCACTGCACCGGTTCCCGCTGGAGCGGATCGCCGAGGCCCACGAGGCGGTGGAGAACAACGCCGTCGGCAAGGTGGTCATCGAGGTGACGACGCTTTAGCCAGCAGCGCGTCAGCGACCCGGGAGACACCGAGGCCGTCCACCGCCGACCAGCCTGCCGCGGCGAGGGCGGTCCGGCGCTCCGGGGAGACGAGCAGGTCGCGCAGCACGTCGACGGACGAGGGGCCGAACGACCCGAGACGCCCCAATCCGGCTGCGTATCCGCGAGCGACAGTCCGCTCGTACCCCAAGATCTGATTGTCGACCACCCAGACCAGGGCGGCTGCCCGGCCGAGGCAGAGAAGCTCCCAGGTCGAGGTGCCGCTCGCGCTGATCACCAGATCGGCGTCGACGAGCAGTTTCGGCAGGTGGTCGGTCGGCCCGATGATCTCGAAGCGCTGTCCCGGACCGGCCTCGACCGCGAGCAGCTCGTCGCGCAGGCTCTCGTCGGCGGCGATCACGGTGGCGTCGAAATCCGCCGCGGTCCGGGTGAGCAGGCGCGCTACCTGCGGCGCCGCGCGGAAGGCGTCGGTCCCTCCGAAGAAGGCGACGACCTTGGGGGTACGGGTGGAAGCATGCGCGGGCGCCGTGACCGGCCGCAGTTGCCGCACCGCCGATCGGAGAAGGGCGTAATCGAGCCCGGCCAGCCGCACGTCCCCCTCGGTCACCACCGCGTCGAGGTTCTGGTCGACGTAGATGTCGGCGGACTGACCGCGCGGGTCACCGTCCACGATGGCCAGAACCGGGAAGCCGGCCCGCCGGACCGCCGCGCTCTGCTGCGGCGGCAGGGTGTACGAGTCGATCACGAGCGCCGCCAGGTCGAGCCGCTCGGCAGCGGCGACCAGCCCGACCTCGTCGTACGGCGCCGGATGCCAGGGCAGCCCGCGCTGCTCCAGCTGGGACTCGGCCCACGCGACCCCGCCCAGGTCGGCGAGGAAGTGCGTGTCGACGCCGCGGGCGGTGAGCTCCTCGGCGAGGGCCACGCAGCGCACCAGATGGCCGACCCCGGTACGCGGGCCGGCGTCGCACCGGATCCCGATGTTCACGCCTGATCCAACTCCTTCTGGCGTACGTGCGCGTTGAGCGCGGCGAGCTCCGGCTGACCGTCGAGCCAGCTCGCGACGGCGCGGATGGCCGCCGGAGTGTCGCCGAAGTGGTCGATGACCGCCTCGATCAGCTTCCAGTCGTCCTCGGTGTCGAGGGTGAGCCGCAGGTAGGACAGGTCCGGCTGGCAGGTCAGCCCGATCACGTCGAAGTCGTCGGCGTGCGAGTAGATGTACGACGTCACGTGGGTGCGGTGGTGGTCGTACGCCAGCTTGTCGATCTCCTTGAGCACCGTCGCCCGGACCACCTCGACGTCCAGCCCGCGCGGCAGCGTCCGGGTGATCGACGTGGTCAGGTAGTCGACGCCGGCCGCCTCGAAGACCCGCAAGGCCCGGGCGACGAGCCGCGGGTCGAGCAGCGGGCAGTCGGCGGTGAATCGCAGCACGGTGTCGGCCGAGCGGGTCTCCAGCACCCCGAGGAACCGGGTGAGCACGTCGTCGACCGGACCGCGATGCCAGGCCACACCGATGCGCTCGCACTCGGCGACCACCAGTTCGTCGTCGGGCAGGGCGGTGGTCGCCACGACCAGGTCGTCGACGACCCCGCTCTCGCGGGCCGCGGTCACCACCCGGTCGAGGACGGTGCGCCCGCCGAGGTGGCGCAGCACCTTGCCGGGGAGGCGGGTGGAGCCCATCCGGGCCTGGATGATGCCGAGGGTGGTCATGACCGTCCTTTGCGAAGTCGGTTACGCGCCGTGCGGGCGATGCCGAGCCCGGCTTTGGCGGCGCGGAAGGCGAGGGATCCGCTGAACGCGGCGATCTGGACCTTGGCCCGGCCCAGCTCGGCGTCCCGCTTCTCCAGCTCGACCTCGAAGAAGCGGCTGCGGGCCTCCGCGTCGGCGAGCTGCCGGCGCAGGACGTCGAGCTGCTGTTCGTGCTCCCGGTTCCGGATCGAGGGAGCCGGTTCGGGGGCCGGTGGCGGTGAGTCGGGCCCGGCCGCTCCGGCGAGGCCGGATGCTCCAGCGAGGCCGGATGCTCCAGCGAGGCCGGATGCTCCAGCGAGAATGGCGGTGAGCCGTGCGACGTCGGTGACGGCCGGCCAGGGGTGCGCGTAGCCGCCGGACGCGAGGGTGGCCGCGAACCGGGCGAGCGCGTCCGGGCGGTCCGGGCGGTCCGGGTCGAGCACCGCGTACCGCTGGTCGTCCACCAGCACGTTCGCGGCGTCGGCGGTGGGTAGTGCGGCCATCCAGCCGGTGAGCAGGCGCCGCAGGCCGGGCAGGTCGTGCTCGAGCGCCGCGGTCAGCAGCAGTTCCTCCAGCAGGCGGCCGGAGGGCAGGGAACCGGTCCCTTCGACGACCCGGCCACCGCGCAGGTGGAGCGCCGGCGGGATCGGTACGACGGCGACCGGGCGGGCGGCCAACTGGGCGATCGCGATCCAGGCCGGCGCCAGCTCGGCGCCGAGTCCGCGGCGGACGGCGGCGGCGGCCAGGCGGCGCGGGTCGCTCAGGACCGGCTTCTCCCGGTACGTGTCGGCGACCGCTCCGGCCGAGAGCGCGGCCAGCGGTTCGAGCGGTCCGTAACGGAACGTCTCCGGGGTGACCATCAGGGTCGGCTCGGCCTGCGACGGCCAGACGGCGGCGAGCCCGGCGACCGGCAGTCCCTCGGCACCGAGCGCGGCGGCGAGCCGGTCCGGGCGGCCCGGGGTGGTGCTGAACTCGCCGAGCGGGCGCCACTCGGCGGTTCCCGGGGCGGTCACCGTGCGCGGGTCGACGAGACGATGAACGCCCAGCTCGTTCTCCACTGTCAGCAGCAGCGTGCCGCCGGGTCGCAGGGCGCGTTTCAGGACGCGGACGGCGTCGGCCCAGTCGAGCTGCGGTCCTTCCGGGGAGCAGAGGCGGGCGGTGCCGTCGAGGGCGATCACGGCGTCGTACCGGTCTTCGCCGGTCAGCTTCGCGAGGGTGCCGCAGAGCACGGTGAAGCCCTGGGCGGAGAGCTGCTCGGCGTCCGGCTGGGAGCGGACGAGGCAGGTGACGGCACGGCCGGCGGCCAGCACTTCGATCAGGTCGTGGTGGTGCGGGCCGGCCACCAGGACCTCGGCGCCGGCGGGCAGCCGGTCGATCAGGTGCCGGTAGAGGGCTCCGGCCGCGGGCGGGCGCTCCTCGGCGTACTCCGGCATCTCGCCGCCGATCATCCGGATCATGCCGCAGTGCTCCATCCGAGGGTCGCTCGCAGCTCGGCCGGCGACGCCAGGTATCCGGCGCCGAGCTCGGCCATCGCGGTCTCCCGGGCAGCCTGCGGATCCGGGTCGACACCGTGGAGTTCGGGCCACTCCCGCCGGATGCGCTCGGCGGTCGGGGTGTCCTCCTTGGCGAGGTGCATCGGGTTGCCGTAGACCGCCGGCTCGCAGCCGGCCGCCACCCCGTAGAAGACCGCGCTGCTCAGCCGGTTGGACGCCACCCGGCGGTGCCGGCGCAGCTCGTCCAGTTGCTTGTGCAGGAATCGGGCGTCGGTCTGCATCCGCATGTACCCGCGGTAACCGTGGCAGATCACCCGGCCGGCCTTCTCGTACGTGGCGCGGACCCGGGCGTCCCGGTACTCGTGCCAGTAGAGGCAGAACGTGATCGGGCCGGGCTCGGTCGCGACGATCTCGTCGATCAGCCGCCGGTGGTCCCCGTCGACCTCCTGCCCCTCCCACCCGTGGAACGGGTACCAGATGGTCCCCTCCCGGACCCCGGCATCCGGGGTCGCCGTCTTCAGCAGGTAGAGGAAGGGGGCGCCGGTCACGGTGGCCAGCGGACGGCCCATCGACCAGGCCCGGCGCCGGGTGCGCTCGGACCAGACGAAGATCGGCCGGCCGGGCGCGTACGGAGTCCCGGCGCCCAGCCCGTCCACCACGTTCCAGCCGTGCTGCAGGTACCCGTCGATCCGGGGTGGATCGGCCGGGTCCAGCCCGCAGTACTCGGCGAGGACGTGGGCGTGACCGTAGAAGTGATTGCCGTGGTGCACCCGCTAGCTCCCGAGGATGCCGCGCAGCGTCTCGACGACCCGGTCCTGGTCGTCGTCGCCGAGGTCGGCGAAGAGGGGCAGGGATAGCTCCTCGGCGTAGAAGGACTCGGCGACCGGGCACATGCCCCGGCGGTATCCGAGGTCTTCGAAGACCGGGTGCCAGTAGACCGGGATGTAGTTGACCTGGACGCCGATGCCCGCGGCGCGCAGCCGGTCGTAGACCTCGCGGCGGCGGCCGTCGAGGATGCGCACCGGGTAGAGGTGGCGCATCGGGTCGCTCTCCGGGCGCTGGGCCGGCAGGCGCAGTCCGGGAACACCGGCGAGCAGCTCGTCGTACCGGGCCGAGAGGTGGGCGCGACGTGCCTTGAACTCGCCGAGCCGGCGCAGCTGGGCGCTGCCGAGCGCGCAGAGCACGTCCGGCAGGCGGTAGTTGAGCCCGAACTCGGGCACCTCGTACCACCAGCCGCCCTCGTCGGCGTGCCGCAGCTCGTCGCGGACCACACCGACCGTACGGAACGAGCGCAGCCGTCCGACCAGCTCCGGCCGGGTCGACGCGACGGCGCCGCCCTCGCCGGTGGTGAAGTTCTTGGTCGGGAAGAACGAGAACGTGGTGAGGTCGGCGAGGCTGCCGACCGGACGTCCCTTGTAGAGCGAGCCGATCGAGTGCGCGGCGTCGCCGAGCAGCAGCGAACCGGCGCTCTCGCCCACCTTGCGCAGCCGGTCGTAGTCGGCCGGGACACCGGCGTAGTCGACCGCGGCGATCACCTTGGTGCGCTCGGTGACGGCGGCCTCGACGGCGGCCGGGTCGAGGTTCGCGGTGTCCTCCTCGACGTCGGCGAAGACCACCTTCGCGCCGAGCATCGCCGCGCCGGACGCTGTCGCGACGAACGTCATCGGCGTGGTGATCACTTCATCGCCGCTGGTCACGCCGGCCGCCGCGTACGCCGCGTGCAGCGCCGTGGTGCCGTTCGTGACCGTGACGCAGGGCGCGCCGGCGACCCTCTCGAGGTCGGCCTCGAAGTCGGCGACGCGGGGCCCGGTGGTCAGCCAGTCGCTGCCCAGCGCCGCGACGACCGCCTCGACGTCCGAGGGGTCGATCGACTGTCGTCCGTAGGGAAGCATCAGTTCTCCGCGAGCAGGGCGCGCATGTCGTCGACCGAGAGCCACAGGTCGTTGTTGTCGGAGCGATAGTTGAAGCCGTCCGCGACCGGCTCGCCACCGGCCGGCGGCTCGTAGCCCCAGCTCGCGGCGACCGGCTGGACCACGTAGCGGTCCGGGAAGCGCAGCGTGCGGCGGCTGTCGTCGGCCGCGATCATCTCCTCGTGCAGCTTCTCGCCGGGACGCATGCCCATCTCGTGGGTGGGTGCGTCCGGGGCGACGGCCTCGACCAGGTCGAGGATGCGCATGCTCGGGATCCGAGGGACGTAGAGCTCGCCGCCGCGCATGACGTCGAACGAGTCGACGACGAACTGCACGGCCTGGTCAAGGGTGATCCAGAAGCGGGTCATCCGCTTGTCGGTGATCGGCAGGCTCTTGCCGTCGGCGGCCAGCTTGCGGAAGAACGGGACGACCGAGCCGCGGCTGCCCATCACGTTGCCGTACCGGACGACCGCGAGGCGGGTCGGGTGGGTGGCGGCGTAGTGGTTGCCGGCGATCACGATCTTGTCGGCGGCCAGCTTGGTCGCGCCGTACAGGTTGATCGGGCTGGACGCCTTGTCGGTGGAGAGCGCGACGACCTTCTTCACCTCGGCGGTGATGGCCGCGTCGATGACGTTCTGGGTGCCGTTGATGTTCGTCGCGACGAACTCGGAGGGGTTGTACTCAGCGGTGTCGACCTGCTTGAGCGCCGCGGCGTGGACCACGTAGTCGATGCCGTGCATGGCGCGGGCGAGGCGCTCGCGGTCGCGGATGTCGCCGATGAAGAACCGCAGACGCGGGTCGTCGCCGAACATCTGGCGGACCTCGTACTGCTTCAGCTCGTCGCGCGAGAACACGACGATGCGAGCCGGGTCGAGGTGGGTCAGGGCGTACCTCAGGAAGGCCTTGCCGAACGAACCGGTGGAGCCGGTGACAAGGATCGAGGAGCCGGCGATTTCAGACACGAGTTTTCTCCGGGGGTCAGCGATAGGCCGGTACGAGCCGGAAGCATAACCAGAGGATTCGCCATTTCCAGGGGCGCGAAAGAATGCCAAGGCGAGTTCATTTTCAGTTAAGCCGAGATTGGTCGCGACGTCCGGTCTGCTGCGGGATCGTAGGACTCCTCTAACCACCCCCCTTTGGAGTCATACCGTGAGTGAGCTGCAGAGACTACGCGACGCGTTCCGTACCGCGCTCGATCTTCCGGCGGACGCGCCCGTGGACGACCTGCGCTACCAGGACAACGAGAAGTGGGATTCGCTCGCTCACATGTCGTTGGTCGCGGCAATCGAAGATGAATTCTCGGTAATGATCGACACGGATGATGTCATCGGTATGTCCAGTTTCGGCGAGGCCGTGCGAATCCTTGGTAAATACGGGGTGGACGTCAAGTGAGTGTCGCCCTGGTCACCGGGGCGTCGCGCGGGATCGGGCGGGCCACCGCGCACCGCCTGGCCGAGCAGGGTTACGACCTGGTCCTGCACGGGCACGGCGAGGCGGGCGTGACCGAGGCCGCCGAGTCACTGGCCGCGAAGTTCGGCGTCACCGCTGTTGCCGCAGCCGGTGACATCGCCGACCCGCAGACCAGCAAGGCCCTGGTACGCGTCGCGTTCGAGACCTTCAAACGTCTCGATGCGCTCGTGATCAACGCCGGCACACATGCGGCCGGGATGCTCGGGATGACCGCCGACGCCACGATCGAACGGCTCTTCGCGGTGAACGCGGCGGGTGCGGCGTACACGTTGCAGAACGCGGTCCGCCTGCTCGCGCGCGCGCCGCAGGCGTCGGTCGTGCTGACCGCCTCGATCACCGGCACGCACGGCGTGGCCGGTCAGGCCGTCTACGCCGCGTCGAAGGCGGCGGTGGTCGGGCTGACCAAGTCGGCCGCCAAGGAGCTCGGCGCCCGCGGCATCCGGGTCAACGCGGTGGCGCCCGGCTTCATCGCCACCGACATGCTCGACACGCTCGACGAGGAAGGACGCGCCGACCGGGTCGCCGCCACCGCGCTCGGCCGGCTCGGCGCCGCCGAGGACGTCGCCGACGTGATCGCCTTCCTCGTCTCCGACCAGGCCCGCTTCGTCACCGGTCAGGTGATCGGAGTGGACGGGGGACTGACGCTGTGAATCTGCTGCACCCGGACGCCCGCGTCATCGACGCTGCCACCGGTGAGACGTTGACGCCCGAGCTGATCTCCTCCTTCGAAGCGGAGCTCGCCGGTGAGCGGCTGGTCTTCCTGCCGATGCCGACGACGGTGCCGGCCATCGCGAAGTACCTCGCGGCGCTGCGGACCGGCACACCCGTCGTGCTGCTCGACCCGGACGCCGACCACACCGAGCTGATCCGGCGGTACGCGACCGACGAGGTGCACCCGGACCTGGCGCTGCTGCTCACCACGAGCGGTTCCACCGGCAGCCCGAAGCTGGTCCGGCTCTCCCGCTCGGCGGTGTTCGCCAACGCCGGCCAGGTGGCCGAGTCGCTCGGCATCACCGGCGACGACGTGGCGGTCACGACGTTGCCGCTCTTCTACTCGTACGGCCTGTCCGTGCTGCACTCGCACCTGCTCAAGGGCGCGACGGTGGTGCTGGAACGCACCGGCATCATGCAGCGGGACTTCTGGTCGGCAGTGGACGAGCACGGGGTGACGTCGATGGCGTTGGTCCCCTACCAGTTCGAGATGCTGCGGCGACTGCGTTTCGATCCGGCGAAGCATCCGTCACTCCGCACGATCACGCAGGCCGGCGGCAGGCTCCGAGCGGAACTGATCACCGAGTTCTCGCAGAAGATGGTCGCCGCGGGCGGCCGGTTCTTCGTGATGTACGGGCAGACCGAGGCGGCGCCCCGGATGGCCACGCTCCCGCCCGACCGGCTCGCCGGGAAGCTCGGATCGGTCGGCGTCGCGATGCCCGGCGCGACCTTCGCGATCGAGGACGACGAGGTCGTCTACCGCGGGCCCAACGTGATGATGGGGTACGCCGAGAACGGCGCCGACCTGGCCCGCGGCGACGAGCTGGGCGGCGTGCTGCGCACCGGCGACCTGGGCCGGCTCGACGAGGAGGGCTTCCTCTTCATCACCGGGCGGATCAAGCGGATGGCGAAGGTGTTCGGCGCCCGGATCAACCTGGACGACGTCGAGCGCAACTTCCCGGTGGCCGCGGTGGCCGGCGATGACAAGCTGATCGTCTTCGCCGAGGGGCTCCCGGCCGACGAGGCCCGCGCGCTGCGCACCAAGGTCGCCGAGTGGCTCGGCACCCACTTCACCGGGGTGGACGTCCGCTCGATCGCGGCGCTGCCCCTGCTCGCCAACGGCAAGACCGACTACCGGGCGCTGGAGGCGTCGTTGTGAGTGTCTTCACTCTCCCGCAGGCCGTCAAAGAGGAAGTCCTGCTCAAGGAACTCTCCGACCTGACCTTCTTTCATCGCGATCGCAGCGAGCCCTATGCGCGGATCTTGGAGGCTTCGGGATTCGAGTCGGCCGCGACGATCGCCGATCTGCCCTATCTGCCGGTTCGGCTCTTCAAGAATCTGGAACTCAAGAGCATCCCGGACGACGAGGTGTTCAAGGTCCTGACGTCGAGCGGGACCACCGGTGAGGTCAGCCGGATCTATCTGGACAAGGCGGCCGCCGCCGAGCAGCAACGACGGCTGGCCGCCACGGTCCAGACCGTCCTCGGCCCCAAGCGCCTGCCGATGCTGCTCGTCGACACGAAGGCGATGCTCAAGGACCGCCGTTCGTTCAGCGCCCGCGGCGCCGGCGTGCTCGGCATGTCCACTTTCGGTCGCGAGCACGTCTGGGCTCTGGACAACGACGGTGTCGTGGACCTGGAGGCCATCCGTGGTTTCCTCGCGAAGCACGGCGACCAGCCCTTCCTGATCTTCGGGTTCACCTTCCTGGTCTGGCTTCACCTGTACGAGGTGGGGCTGGAGCACGGACTCGATCTCAGCAACGGGATCCTGATCCACTCCGGGGGCTGGAAGAAGCTGGTCGACCAGGCGGTGTCCCCGTCCGCTTTCCGGGAGGCGCTTGCCGGCGTCGGCTTGACGAACGTCCACAACTACTACGGGATGGTCGAGCAGATCGGCACGATCTTCCTGGAGGGCCCGTCGGGCGGTTCTCTCTACTGCCCGGACTTCGCGGATGTGGTGGTCCGTGACCCGGAGACCTGGGCCGAGCTGCCACCGGGCAGACCGGGTCTGCTGGAGGTGATCAGCACGCTGCCCACCTCGTACCCCGGGCATGTGCTCTTGACCGAGGACCTCGGCGTGGTGCACGGCATCGACGACGGGGACTGGCCCGGCAAGCGCTTCTCGGTCCTGGGCCGGCTGCCGCGTGCCGAGGCGCGGGGATGTTCGGACACGTATCGGAGTGCGGCATGAGCGTCACGTTCAGATTCGGCGCGTCCGGCGATCTCACCGCCGCGTCGGAGGACCGGCTGACCGTCGGTGACCCGCGGGTGGTCGACTTCCTGGCCAAGCTGGCCCGCAAGCTGCTGGCCCCGGCGGTCGCCCGCAAGCACCCTGAGCTGGGCTCGCTCGGCTACTTCCTGCGCCCGGCCGAGCTGAGCCGGGCCGTCTCGCGCATGCGCCGGGACGACGCGCTGGTCTTCCCGCGAGGGAACGTATTCCACCTGCCACCCGCCAATGTGGACACCATCTTCGTCTACTCCTGGGCGCTGTCGGCGCTGGCCGGCAACCACAACGTGGTCCGGATCTCGTCGCGGTCGGCAGGGGCGGCCGAGGTGATCATCGAGGCGCTCAACGCCGTCGCCGCCGAGGCCGACCCGATCATCGCGCGGACCCAGCGGATGGTCACCTACGGCCGGGACGACGTGATCACCGGCGCCCTGAGCAAGTGGGCCGACCTGCGGGTGATCTGGGGTGGCGACGCCGCCGTGGACACCATCCGCAAACTGCCGCTGCGGCCGTCCGCGCGCGACCTGACCTTCCCGGACCGGACCTCGTGGGCGGTGCTCTCCACCGCCGGCTGGCGGGCCGCCGACCCGGCCACCCGCCGGAACGCGGTGGTCGGCTTCGCCAACGACGCGTACTGGTTCGACCAGGCCGCCTGCTCATCGCCGCGGACCGTGTTCCTGGTCGGCGACGGCGGCGACGGCGTGCGGGCCGAGTTCCTCGCGCTGCTGCTCGACGTCGTCGACGCGCGTGGCTGGGTGGTCGATCCGGCGATGGCGGTGGAGAAGCGGGTCAACGCCTACGAACTGGCCGCCATCGGCGCCGCCCGTGAGGTGGACTTCCCGGACAACCGGATCACCGCGCTCACCCTGACCGGAACCGGGACCGCACCGCGCCGCTGGATCGGCGCCGGCGCGGTCCCGTTCGCCGAGACCGCAACGCTGCTCGACCTGGTCCCGGCGATGAACCGGCAGGACCAGACGGTCAGCCACTTCGGCTTCACCCCGGCCGAGCTGCAGGCGTTCGCCACCGAGCTGGGCGGCCGCGGGGTGGACCGGATCGTGCCGTTCGGATCGGCGCTGACCTTCGGCGCGATCTGGGACGGGTACGACCTGCCCAGTGAGTTCACCCGGTTGACGGTGCTGCAGTCCTGATGACGACGGTCCTCGAAACGCCCGCGCCGGCCGCTCCGGCGCCGGTCCGCCACTCCCGCCGGCTCTGGGCCGCGGTGCCCTGGCTGCTACCGGCGATCTCCGCGTACTGGGTGCTGCACTACTACGACACGCCCGACAAGCAGATCGCGCTCTACGCGGTCTACCTGCTGCTCGCCGTCGTCGTGCCGGGCACGCTGGTGTTCCGGGCGGCGTTCGGCAGCCGCGGCAACCTGCCCGAGGACCTCGGTCTCGGCGCGGCGACCGGCCTCCTCGTGCTGCTCGCGGGCTGGGCACTGGCCGCCGCCACCGGGCTCCAGCATCTGCTGATCGGCTGGCCCGCGCTGGTCATGGCGCTCTTCGCGGCCGTGCCGGGACTGCGGCGCCACTGGCGTACCGGTCCGGGTGAGCCGCTGCCGATCGGCTGGTCGGCGGCGATGGCCGTGGTGCTCTTCATGGTGACGATCTGGGGCGCGACGGTCTTCCGTACCGTGCCGCTCCCGCCGCACACCGCGGAGCTCTATCCGGACCTCTACTACCACCTCGCGCTCGTGCACGAGATGACCCGCTCGATGCCGTTCCAGGTGCCGCAGCTGGCCGGCGAGACGCTGAAGTACCACTACCTGTCGGACGCCGACATCGCCACCGCCAGCATGATCACCGGCATCGACGCCCACGTGGTGTTCCTCCGGCTCTGGGTGATGCCGGTCGCGGCGATCGCCGTGCTGGTCTTCGCGGCGCTGGCCCGCAGCGTGAGCGGACGCTGGTGGGCCGCGCCGATCGCCGCGACCGTCGGTTTCGTCGGCCAGTCGGTGACCGTCGGCAGCATCGCCAGCCCGCCCGGCATCGGCCTTCCGATCACCCTGCTCAGCCCGTCGCAGACGTACGCCATGCCGTTGATCGGGATCTTCGTTCTGGTCGCCGCCGACGTGCTGCGGGGCAAGGCGCTGCGCTGGTGGGGCTGGGCGCTGCTGCCACTGCTCGCGGTCGCCTGCGCCGGCAGCAAGGCGAGCGTGCTGCCGCCGCTCGCCGCCGGTCTGCTGCTGGCCGGGGCGATCAGCCTGATCGGGAAGCGGAAGATCCCGTGGACGACGATCGCGCTGCTCGCGACCGTCGGCTTCGGCATGGTGGTCGGGCTGAAACTCTTCGCGGGCGGCGGCGCGGGGACGCTCCAGCCACAGTTCCTCGCGACGATGCGGTGGTTCCTGCCGTACCAGGACGTCATCGGCACCGCGGACGACGTGCAGTGGGGTGGCCTGGTGCAGGACGGCCTGGAATCGGCCGGAACCGCTGCCCGCTGGTTCGTGGCGTGGTCGCTGATCTGGTGGTTCCTGGTCCAGGCACCACGGCTCGTCGGTCTCGCCCTGCCGCCGAAGGTCCGCTGGTCGCGACCCCGGCAGTGGGCCGACGACCAGGTGCCGTGGCTGCTCGGCGGCATCGTGATCGCCGGCGTCCTCGGGATGTGGCTGCTCTGGCACCCGTCGGCCAGCCAGATCTACTTCTACAACGCCGTCCTGCCGGTCTGCGGCGTGCTGACCGCGTGGGCCCTCGCCGACCGGGTCCGCGGCCGGCTGGTGCCGGTCCTCGGCGCGGTCGCCGGCGGCCTGTGGGAGTTCTTCGCCCCGGCGCTGACGGTGCCCGTTTCACGGGACGCCGGTGGCTGGGCGTGGGCCATGGCGCTGCCGCTGATCCGCACCGCCGCGCTGGTCGCGGTGATCTCCCTGATCGCCGTGCTGATCTGGCGCAAGCGGGCGGCCCGAGCCCTGAGCACCGCGCTGATCGCGGCGATCGCGGCGGCCGGCACGGTCAGCGCGGTGACGCGGACCGTCGAATCCCTCGGCGACCCGCCGGCCATCAAGGTGCGGAACCACGTGGCGGTCACCGCGGCCGAGATGAAGGCGGCGCTCTGGCTGGAGGCGAACGTCGGCAAGGACGACTTGGTCGCGACGAACGTGCACTGCATGCCGATGTCGGCGCAGCAGTGCAACGCCCGGGCGTTCTGGGTGGCCGGGTTGGGCGGGCACCGCACCCTCGTGGAGAGCTGGGCCTACACCGACCGGACGGTCGCGGCGAACGGCGTGAACGATCTGAAGTACTTCTTCCAGCCCGCGCCCGACCCTGCGGTCTTCGCCCTCAACCAGCGGGTCTTCGAGAAGGGTCTTGCGGCAGACGTGCAAGAGCTGCGTTCCTCGTACGGCGTACGGTGGCTGTTCGCCGACACCGCGGCCGGGAAGGTGGCGAACGCCCCGTTGAAGGCGGCCGGTGCCGTCGTCGTCCACCAGATCGGCACGGTGGTGATCTACCGGCTGTATTGATGATGCCTGTTCGCGACCTACGCTGAGCATCGCCCTGCGCGAGTTGGCGACGGAAGTCTCCACCGTCGCGAACAAGCATCATGGGTGGGGTTATCCCTACCCTCAATCGGGCGGCACGCAGGATCGGATCGGGGGGCACCGGTGAATAACGTCGATGGCATGACAACGACCTACGCCGGCGCCACCGCCGCACCCGCGCCCGCTCGGCGGTATCTGCGCCAGCTGGGTATCGACACGCAGTACGTCCTGCTGGGCTTCCCGCTCGGCCTGATCACCCTCGTCCTCTTCATCACCGGATTCGCCGTCGGGATCGGCACCGCGATCATCTGGATCGGTCTGCCGATCCTGGTCGGCACGCTGCTGATGTCCCGCGGCTTCGCGGTGGTCGAGCGGGCCCGGATCGGCCCGGTTCTGAACCGTCAGGTGACCCACCCGGTCTACCGCTCCTCGCGGACCAGCGGGTTCTGGCGCCGGTCGGTCGCGCCGCTCGCCGACGGCCAGGCCTGGCTCGACATGGTGCACGGCATCTTCCGGTTCATCCCCAGCACGCTCGGGTTCGTCTTCGTCATCACGTGGTGGGCGGTCGCGATCGGCGGCCTCACCTATCCGCTCTGGGACTGGAGCCTGCCGCACCCGCCGGCCAACAACGAGCTGCCCGAGCTGCTCGGATTCCAGGACAACGCCGGCACCCGGATCCTGTTCTACCTGATCATCGGCGCGTTCTTCGCGGCGACGCTCTACCCGGTGGTCCGCGCTGCCGCGCTGCTCGAGGCGGCCTTCGGATACAGCCTGCTCAACGGCGTCGACCGGCTCCGCCGAGAGGTCGCCGAGGCGAACGAGGCACGTGACGTGGCACAGCAGCAGCGGGCTGCCGCCGTCTCCGCCGAAGCGGTCGCCCTGCGCAAGCTGGAACGCGACATCCACGACGGCCCGCAGCAGCGGCTGGTCCGCCTCGCCATGGACCTGGGCCGGGCCGAGCAGCAGTTCACCACCGACCCGGACGCGGCCCGCGCCACCGTCGCCGAGGCGCTCAGCCAGACCCGGGAGACCCTCGACGAGCTGCGCGCCCTGTCCCGGGGCATCGCCCCGCCGATCCTGGTCGACAGGGGACTGCGGGCGGCGCTCACCGCCCTGGCCGGTCGCTGCACGGTTCCGGTGGACCTGGACGCGCCGCCGCTCGAACGGCTCGACCCGGCGATCGAGTCGACCGCGTACTTCGTGGTCGCCGAGGCGCTCACCAACGTGGCGAAGCACAGTCACGCCAGCGAGGTCCAGATCAGCGTGCAGCGCGATGCGACCGGGCTGCTGGTGACCGTGGCGGACGACGGAGTGGGCGGCGCCAGCCTGGCGAAGGGGCACGGTCTCGCCGGATTGGACGACCGGGTCCGGGCGGCCGGCGGCGTACTGTCGGTGATCAGCGCCGACGGTGAGGGGACGCGGCTCACGGCGGCGCTCCCGATCTGACAGCATGGCCGCATGCGTGTGGTTATCGCCGACGATGCGGTCCTGCTCAGAGAAGGCCTGGTGCGGCTCATCGAGGAGAACGGCCACACCGTGGTGGCGGCCGTCGGCGACGGGCCGTCCCTCGTCGAAGCAGTGAAGGAACACCGTCCGGACGTCTCGATCGTGGACGTCCGGATGCCGCCGTCACACACCGATGAGGGCCTCCGCGCCGCAGTGGAGGCCCGTTCCGCTGTTCCGGGCAGCCCGATCCTGGTGCTGTCCCAGTACGTCGAGGTCTCGTACGCCGACGATCTCCTGGCCGACCGCCGCGGGGCGGTCGGCTATCTGCTCAAGGACCGGGTGTCACTGGTCGCCGACTTCCTGGACGCGCTGTCCCGGGTCGCCGATGGCGGCACCGTGCTCGACCCCGAGGTGGTCGGCCAGCTGCTGGTCCGGCGCCGGCGTGACGATCCGCTGCGCAGCCTGACCCCGCGCGAGCGTGAGGTGCTCAGCGCGATGGCCGAGGGGCTGTCGAACACGGCGATCGCCCGCAAGATGGTGGTCACCGACGGCGCCGTGGAGAAGCACGTCCGCAACATCTTCACGAAGCTCGGCCTCCACCAGGACGAAGAGCAGCACCGGCGGGTGCTGGCGGTCCTGACCTACCTCCAGACGTAGGGCTAGCACTACCTTCGGAAGGGGTGTCCGCCGGATCGATTGCCGCCTCTCCCCTGAATAGCGTCTTCCCCATGGAGAACAGGGAAAACGTCAGAGGTATCGCGGCGCGGACCGCGATGTGGAGCGCCCGCCATCGGGTGCTCGCGATCCTCGGCTGGATCGCATTCGTCGCGGCCACGGTGGTGCTCAGCTCCCAGGTCGCGACCGTCGAAGCCAACTACGCTCTCGCCGGTCACGGTGATTCCGGGAAAGCCGACAAGATCGTCGAGGAGGCCGGCTTCCCGGCACAGCCGGCCGGCGAGATGGTCCTGATCCAGAACCGCGACGGCAGCGACCGGGTGACCGCTGCGGAGGAGGTCACCCTCGCGCTGTCGTCGGTCCCCGAGGTCGGCGAGGTGCAGAAGCCGATCGAGTCGCCGGACGGCCGGTCCACACTGATCACTTTCGACATCGCAGGGGACGCCGAGTCCGCCGGCGAGCGGGTCGGTCCCGCCCTCGACGCGGTCGCCGGCGTGCAGGCCGCCCACCCCGACCTCTACATCGCCGAGGCCGGCGACGCGAGCGGTGACAAACTGATCGGCGACGAGCTGGAGTCCGGGCTCACCCGCCTGTCGATGCTCTCGATCCCGGTCACCCTCGGCATCCTGCTGATCGCCTTCGGCGCCGTGGTCGCCGCGCTGCTCCCGGTCGCCCTGGCGATCATGTCGGTGGTCGCCGCGATCGGTCTCATGGCCTTCGCCAGCCGGTTCGCCCCCGTCGTCGACGAGACCACGCACGTGATGCTGCTGATCGGTCTCGCGGTCGGCGTCGACTACTGCCTGTTCTACATCCGCCGCGAACGCGACGAGCGCCGCAAGGGCGCCGATCCGCACCGCGCCCTCGTCATCGCCGCGCAGACCTCGGGACGGTCGATCTGGGTCTCCGGGCTCACCGTGATCGTCGCGATGGCCGGCATGTTCTTCACCCAGGACGTCACGTTCGTCAGCTTCGCCACCGGCACGATCCTCGTCGTCGCCACCGCCGTGCTCGGCTCGCTCACGGTGCTGCCCGCCCTGCTGTCGGCGCTCGGTGACCGGGTCGACGCCATCAAGATCCCGGGCCTCTACCGGCGGAACAGCCAGGGGCGCTTCTGGAACCGGCTGCTCGACATCGTGCTGGCCAAGCCCCTGATCTCCGCCGTCGTCGCCGTCGCGGCGCTCGCCGCCATCGCCTCGCCCGCCCTCGACATGAAGACCAAGGGACAGCGGATCCAGGACGTGGCGCACGACTCGCCGGTGGTGGTCGCGTTCCTGGCGATCGGGGAGGCGTTCCCGTCCAAGACGACGCCGGCGCGGATCGTGGTCGCCGCCGACTCGGTGAAGACGCCGGAGTTCGAGGCCGCGCTGGACGAGTTCCGCAGTGCCGCCCAGAACAGCGGCGGCAAGCTGGTCGAGCCGATCGACGTCGACATCAACCCGGCCGGCGACGTCGCCGTCGTCGCGGTCGGCCTCACCGGCAAGGAGGAGGACCCGGCCTCGATCGCGGCCATGCAGTTGCTGCGCACCGACGTCGTCCCGGACACCTTCGGGCAGCTGCCCGGCGCGACCGCCCTGGTCACCGGCAACACGGCGTCGAGCGTCGACTACAACGAGCGGCTCGAGGAAAGCCTGCCCTGGGTCTTCACCTTCGTCCTGGGCCTGGCGTTCATCCTGCTCCTGGTCTCGTTCCGGTCCGTCGTCGTGGCGATCACCGGTGTGCTGCTCAACCTGCTCTCGGTGGCGGCCTGCTACGGCATGCTGGTCTTCGTCTTCCAGGACGGCCACTTCGAGAAGCAGCTCGACTTCGTCGCGGCAGGCGCCATCACCAACTGGATGCCACTCTTCCTCTTCGTGATCCTCTTCGGACTGTCGATGGACTACCACGTCTTCGTGGTCTCCCGGATCCGCGAGGGCGCCGACCGCGGCCTCCCGATCCGCGAGGCCGTCCGCGAAGGCATCGGCCAGACCGCCGGCGTGATCACCAGCGCGGCCGTGGTGATGGTCGCCGTCTTCGCCCTCTTCGCCACCCTGCCCCTGGTCGCCACGAAGGAACTCGGTGTCGGACTGGCCGCCGCCGTCCTCCTCGACGCCACCATCATCCGGGCAGTGCTCCTCCCGGCCGTGATGACCCTGCTGGGCCGCGCGAACTGGTGGCTGCCGCGAAGCCTGCGCTGGCTCCCCGAGGTGGCCCACGAGCCGCCCGCCGAGCCCGCGCCCCAGCCGGCCCGAGAGCTGACGCCGGTGGCCTGACCAGCCCGTCCGCACCGATGTGCCCCCGTTGCCAGGCAACGGGGGCACACCCGTGTCTCCGCCGGCCCGCGAGCCGAACCGCGGCTTCGGAAAGGATCCGGGGGGTGGGTGTCGGCCGGGGCGCGGGTCACGAGTGGTCAGTGCGCCCAGCCATGCGATCGTTCAGGTGCCGGCCCGCGATCGGTTCGGTTGCCGGCCCGCGATCGGTTCGGTTGTCGGCCTGCGAGGGTCGGTGCTGTTGCGATCGGAAGAATCGGCAGCGAGCGGCTCGATAGCGGGGGAGAAGCCATCCCGCGCAGCAAAATCCTCCAAGATCCGAGTGGCGGCGAGGTCTCCAAGATCTGCGGGGCGGCGAGGTCTCCAAGGTCTGCGGGGCTGCGCGGTCCAGGGCTCGCACGGTGGTGGCCGGCTGTGACTCATTGCTGTCGGAGGTATCGGAGACCACCGCGGCGGACGAGCGGCCTCCGCGGCGGGCGAGTGATCACTGTGCTGGGCGCGTGGCTGTGACTCATGGCTGTTGCGGATGCCCTGGGACAGCCATGAGTCACAGCTGCGGATGGCTGGCTGTGGCTCATGGCTGTATCGAGTCGACTTCGGCAGCCATGAGTCACAGCCACAATCGGCTTCGGCTGCACTCTCGCGCCGGGAGCTGATTCCGGTGGTGGCCGGCCGCGGCTTTTGCGTCGGGACGGTTTGGGGCGGCGCGCTGTGATGGAGGTCAGTCCTCGGCCGGGAGTTTCGCTTTCTGGGATTTGCGCCAGCGACGGGCTGCTGCCGCGGCTGCCTTGCGCTGGCGGCGGCGGGAGCGGGCGGCTCGGAGGTCGCGGCTGATCAGGCGGTAGGCGGTTCGGGAGACGGTGAGGAAGCGGCCCGGCCAGGAGGCGCGGTAGATCTGGATCTCCCAGTCCATCTTGCTGAGCCAGCGGTCGCGGGAGGCGATGATGTCCTCGGTCCACTCCATCATGTGCAGGAGGTGGCTGGTCTGGTACCGCTGGCGCCAGAGGGCCTCGGTGAGCTCGCGGTAGCCGACCACGTCGACCGGGACGGTACCGGGCTGGACGGCGAGCAGGTTGAGTTTGTGGTCGTGCTGCTCGGCGGGGCGCAGGCCCAGTTCCGCTGAGTCGATCGCCACCTGGAGGTCGACGGCGGCGCGGAGTTCGGGTTCGGTCATGCCGCGGCCGGCCATGCCGAGCAGGATCGTGGTGAGGTCCATGGCGCTGGACGTGATCGGCCACGGGTGCGGGCGGGCGCCGGTGATGAGACGGACCGCGAACTGCCAGAGGGAGCGGACCACCGCGGTGTCCACCGGAACCGGGTCGATCGGTTCCCAGCGGACCGCGAGGACGACCGGCCCGTCCCGGGTGATCAGCACGTCGGAGACGTCGGCGACCGCTACCGGGCCGGACAGCATGCCGTCGCGGGCCTGGTCGCGGACCCAGCTGTCGAACTGGATCACTTCCTGGCGGAGGCGGCGCACGTCGCTGGTGGCGCAGAGTTCCAGCAGGCGGTCTTCGAGCAGGTAGCCGTCGGCAGCCGCTACGGACGGCACTCCGGTGCGGCGCAGACCGGCCCGTTCGAGCGGCTCCGAGACCGGCACGAGCAGTTCCGGCGAGCCGGAGACGTCGACACCGTAGGTGAACGTGCCATGGACATCACCGACGATCACGTCATGGGGCATAAATCGTGGTTTGTCCGAACCCGCGATCACCAGCCAGCCACCAGCGACCGCATCCTCGGCTCCGGCTCGCAACGCGCGACCTGCGAGGCGACGAGGATCGCTGAGAACAGGGCGGCCCCGGTAGGCGGCAGTGAACGCCTGAGCGACAACCGACCCGAGCCACGGCCTCAACGGCGACGCGACATCACCGAGGACCTTCTCGCTCAGCAGCACAGCGGGTGCGGCGGGATCCGGGAACGCGGCGAAGGAGATGTCCGCGACCAGCCCGGCCGAGGCGATCCGGTCGACCAGCGCGGCCCGGGACGCGGGCCGGGCCGAGTCCTCCGGGTACCAGCTGGCGTCCGTGCCATGCCGGCCCTCCGGACCGAGTCGAACGGTGTGGTGCACGCCGAAGTGGTTGTCGTGCATGAGCAGCAGCGTGCCTTCGGCGTTCACCGCCAGCGACAGCCGGTCGATCATCGCGCCGACCGGCATCTGGTCGCCCTCGGCCGAGTTCAGCCTGGTGACGCCGTCGGCCGCGAGCACCAGGTCGTACTGGTCCGGCGCGAGTTTGCCGAGCGTGCCGGTGAGCACGGTGACGGCGGGGTGGGCGGCGGCACATTCCTCGGCGTCGGTGAGCGAGCGCAGCAGCCAGGTGACCGTCGCGCCGGCGTCGACCAGTACGCCGATCAGCTCGTCCGAGTGCGGGCCGGCGACCAGGACGGTGCGGCCCGGGCCGCCCTTCTCGGGTGCGGCCAGCGAACCGAACAGGTAGCGCAGCAGCCCGCCCGAGGGGAGTGCCGGGCTGCGCTGCGGATCCCGGTCGGTCCAGGAGAACATCTCGCCGCCGATGCGGTGCAGATTCTCCAGCGGCGGCGCGGCGACGACCTCGGCCAGGTCTGCCGACTCGGCGGGGACGAGGGCTACCGGACGATCCGGCATCACGCGTGCCTTTCCGTGGCGCGGGGACGCCACTTGATGTCAGCGAGCACGGTGTCGTCGCCTCGCCATTCGTCGTCGGTGAAATCCCGCCAGCCGAGCAGGCCGCGGAGTTCGGCCGGGGTGGCCAGTTCGTCGGCGCCCAGCTGCTCGCGGGCGAGCCGGTGAACGGCCTGGTAGTCGGTCTCGACGCCATACACCTCGGCCCACTGCCGGTGCAGCCGGGGCTCGCCGCCGAACGTGGTGTCCGCGTTGTCGAGCACCATCGGGTCGCCGTAGACGGCCACCTCGCGACCGGCGAGCGCGCCGTACCAGATGGCGCTGCACAGCCGGTTCGAGATGACCCGCTTGTGCCGGCGGATCTCGGCGAGCTGGCCGTACAGGAACTCCCGGTTGTGGTCGCGCCACCAGAAGCCCCGGTATCCGTGGCAGACGACCCGGAAGCCGGCCTTCTGGTAGAGACGGCGGACCGAGCGCATCTTGTACTCGTTCCAGTACAGGCATGCGGTGATCGGGCCGGTCTCGGTGGCCTTCACCTCGTCGATGAGCTTCTGGTGGTCACCGATGATCTGCTGCCCCTCCCAGCCGTGGAAGGGGTAGAAGATCGTGCCCTCGGCCTCGGTGTCCGGAGACTCGGGTTCCATCTCCAGCAGGTAGGCGAAGGGCGCGCCGACGACGACCACGTCGCGCCGGCCCTGTGACCAGGAACGGCGGCGGGTCTCCTCGGACCAGACCAGCAGGCGGCTGCCGCTCACGTACGGCGTGCCCGGAGCCAGTCCGTCACCGATGTTCCAGCCGTGCTGGAGGTAGCCCTGGATTCGTGGCGGATGCAACGGATCGGGGATCTGGCAATAGCGGGCCAGGATGTGCGCGTGCCCGTAGTGATAATTGGCGTGATGCATTCCTTTTTCCGTCCCCCGTACGTTGCCGGTCCATTGCCACGGCGCCTCGGACGAGCGATGGTCGATCAACGTGCGAAGCCGCACGCTACCAGGAACAAAGCTGCCCGATTCATCGCATTTGACGATTGAATAGGCCTGGTTTCGGGTGATTTCCCGCCACCGTTCACGCCCCTGTGGGTCTCAGTCGGCCGGCTGGACACCGTCGGCACACCGGCTCGACGTCCAGAATTCAAATGAACGGTGACGGTGTGGCCCGCCGCGTGCCTCTTCAAGATCGTCGCCTACAGTGGACACTCGTAGGCGCGGCTCACCGCCGCGCTCGCATACCGGCCGGGGTGGACGCCGCCACGTCCCCCCGGCCGCCTGCGATAACGTCATCAGCGATGGATCTTGACGAGATCGCGGTGGTCGCGGCCGGGGGCGTGATCGGAGCCCTGGTCCGGTACGGCATGTCCACCGCTGGGTCCGGTTCGCCGCTGATCACCGTGGCGATCAACGTGTCCGGGTGTTTCCTCATCGGCGTCCTTTATACGGTCATAGACCGGAAAACGGCCCGGTTGTTCCTCGGAACCGGGCTGCTCGGCGGCTACACGACGTTCTCCACCGCATCGGTCGACGGCCTGCCCTACATGGCGGCGACCCTGATCGGCGCGATCCTGGCCGTCTGGGCCGGCAGTTCGCTGGCCGCGGCGGTGAAGAGATGACGGTGCTGATGGTCGCCCTCGGCGCCGCCCTCGGTGCACCCCTGCGCTTCGCGGTGGACCGCTGGATCGGCTCGCCGTGGGGCACGCTCACGGTCAACGTGGTCGGTTCGCTGCTGCTCGGCCTCATCCTCGGCGCACCCCTGTCACCGACGCTCACGGCGCTGCTCGGGACCGGGTTCTGCGGCGCGCTGACGACATATTCGACGTTCAGCTGGGAGACGCTGTCGATGGCCCGGCGCGGCGAGAGGGCTGCCGCTTTCGGCTACGTCGCGGCCAGCGTCTCGCTCGGCCTGGGTGCCGCGTGGATCGGTTCGTTCATAGCGCATCTGTACGCCTGAACGACCGCCACCGACCGCACCGACCACGTCCCGTGGCGCACCACACCTGCGGCCACCTTCCGCCGGCTCACGCCGCCGCCTTCACCGGCGTGCCCTCGCGCCTCCTCAACACCCCGCCCCGAAGCGACAGAAGTCCCGCGCCGCCAGCGCGCGGTGGGTGTGGTCAGGTGGTGATCGTCAGGGATTCGAGGGTTACGCCGGGGGCCTGTTCGACAAGGATCGGGGACCAGGAGCCGGCTGTTCCCTGACCGCGCAGGTGACAGTCGCGGATCACGGTGTCCCGGTAGTCGAGGACGGTGACGGCGCCGTCTATCTCACTGCGGCCCCAGCCCGCGACCCGGACCGCGTAGAGGGGCCCCGACCAGGAGACGTCCACGTCGGAGATCTCGATCCGGGAGCCGATGTCGGGGGACTTCACGAATCGGTCCGTGTTGTCGCCGGGCAGCAGCCGGAAACCCATCTCGACGTTCGTCAGGACGGCGCCTGCCACCCGTACGTCATGGACCGAACTCAGGTAGAAACCCTCGACCGCGTCGAACACCATCAAGCCCGAAATATCCAGATTGTGAGGGTGATAGGTGGGGCCGACCAGCGTCGAGACGTCATCGCCCACCGCACCCCAATGCACGGCCAGGCCGGTATAACCCCCGGTCACCGTCACATCCCGCATGATCACGTCGCGGACGGCGCCCATCACGCCGACGGCGTTCGCGGTACGCAGGGCGCCGTGATCGACCCGGAGCCGGTGGACCTCGACGCCGGAGATCCAGTCGGGGGGCGAGGCGTACAGGTACTCGCCGATGGTCAGGCCTGTTCCACGATCGCCGCCGTGTTCGCCCGGGTCGGACGGGGCCGGGCGCAGACCGAGGTCGCTGATCGAGACGTCCGAGCCGAGGACGTGCAGGACCGGGTGGCCGGTGCGTTCGACGACCGCCAGCCAGGTGTCGGCGTCGCCGGTGATGGTCCATCCACCGGGCACTCGCAGGCCGTCGGCAAGCTCGTGGGTGCCCGGTGGGAGCTCCAGCTTTCCTGGCGTACCGGAAAGGATCTCCTGCAGGATGCGGTGGTTCTCGGCCGGATCGGCGCCCAGGTTCATCGGAGCCGCCAGGCCGATGTCGGTTGCGGTCGGGCCGCGCCGATCAGGACCGGGCTGTCGACCGGGCCGGGCAGGCGGATCTCGTCGCCGGTCACCACGACGTCGATCGGGGTGCCGGTCAGTACGTCGGCGGCCATCACCCCGGAGAGCGGCCCGGGCCGGACCGGCATCGCGCGGTACGCGACCCGGCGCGCGGCACGGGCGGCCTTGAACGCGGCACGGGCAGGGCGGCGCCGGGTGAGCTTGTTCCGCGGGGTGAGCGGCAGCGGCGGAGCGGCCGGCACCGGGCTGGTGACCAGGTGGTGAGTCGCGTCGGCGCCGGGTTGCAGGACGGCGAAGTCGCAGCCGGTGGAGCCCTCGGCGAGCGAGACCGGTGCGGGCGACGACGACTCGCGGACGGCGATGCTGTTGAAGCGCAGCCCCACGACCGGGCGGGTGGAGAGCCGGCCGGTCGCCCAGGACGGCGGCGGCGTCTCACCGAGTTCGACCAGGAGCAGGCCGTCGGCGTCGAGTTCGCCCTCGGCCAGGTCGAACGCGAGGACCGCCTCGGCACTGGCGGCCCCCCGCCAGCCCTGACGGCGGGCCAGCACGGCGCCGCCCCGGATCGTGCCCTGCGCGCGGAGGACGACCAGCCGCGGGAGCTCGGGTGTGGTGCGGGACGGGCGGACACGGTCGGCCCACCAGCGGGTGCTGACCTCGTCGAGTCCGATCGAGACGGTCACGCGTACCGGGCCGCCGGTGCCGGCGACCTTCACCGCGACCGCGCCGAAGTCACCGGTGATCCGGCCGATGATGCCGCGGCCGCGGACCATCTGGTCGACGATCGTCACCGACGGGTGCATGCCGGTGGTGAGTTCCATCGGCAGTGAGGCCGGCACCGACGGCTCGTCGAAGTCGGTGCGGAACCAGGCGCCCACTGTCACAGCGGCGTCCTCGTCAGCATCGGCTCGCGCCGGTTCCACATCCGCTCGACCGTTTCGAACAGCGGGTCGGCGTCGCTCTCGATGTGCCGGAACGTCGCCCGAACCGCCTTGAGCAGCGTATTCGCCGGCCACACCTCCCACTGCGGGACGTGCGGGGTGACCACGTCGGCGCCGCTGCGGTACAGCCAGAGCCAGAGCCGGGCCCGCCGGACCTGCTCCTCGGTGACGAGCGAGGCCGAGGACGAAGACAGCGCCGTGATGCTCTCGTCGAGGGTCTTGAAGTACGCATCGGTCGAGTCGACGACCATCGACAGCCCGCACGAACTCCACTCCGACCAACCGGCCTGGATGACCGGGATCCCGTACGCCGGCAGCTCGTTGCTGACGCTGCCCCGCACGGTGACACCCAGGTCGGTGAGGCTCCACAGCGCGTTCTTGCTGATCGCCGCGCTCGGCTTGAAGACCAGGTGACGTGACGACCGGTGCTGCTTGGCGAGGTTGCCGAAGAAACCGCTGGAGTCGTAGAGCGCCTGACTCGGGTGGTCCAGGAACAGCCACTGGCAGTCGTCACGGGACGCGGCCCACGCGGCGGTGTCGGTGAACCAGTCGGCGAGGCTCGGGAAGAGTTCCCGGTTGGTGCCGAGGGCGTCGGAGACCGCGTGGTTGAAGACCGCGACGATCGGTTTCGCCGGGTCGAAGCCGAACCGCGCCGCCGTGTGGGTGCGCAGGACGGCCCGCTCGGCCGGGTTGTTCAGGTCGACCGAGGCGGCCGCGCCACCGCGCCACCAGCTCGGGCGGCCCAGGTTGACCTTGGCGCGCCAGGCGATCAGCTCGGTGGCGCGGCGCAGTTCCTCGCGGCGCGGCCAGAGCTTCGTCTCGAACACCTCGCCGATCTGCCGGGTGAGCTCCTCGCGGAACGTGCCGGTGTGCGTGTCGTGTTCGGGGAAGAGCGCGTACGCCTTCAGGCAACCGGTCTGCTGGGTGTGGATGACCGGGACCGCGGAGCGGCGGGCCACCTCGACGGCGAGTCCCCACTGGTCGTAGTCGACGTGGCTGGTGACCAGCGCGAGGACCGGACGCTTGAACTGTTCCTCGTAGAAGGACGCGAGCGCGTTGCCGTACCGCTGTCGTTCGGAAGGCGGCTGCGAGCGCAGTCGCGGCAGTTTCGCGAGGCGCGCGTCGGTCGCGGCGACATAGTCCGAGGTGTCGAAGGACGGCCGCGAGCCGGACGACTTGCGGACGAGATCCCAGACGTCGATCGTCTCGCTCGCGCCGTAGGCGGCGGCGAGTTCCCGGACCAGCGACACGTCGAAGCCCTGCCACAGGGTCTTCTGCCAGGCCTCCTCGACGCCGGTGAAGACGACGAGGCGAGCGGGGTGGATCCGCCGGATCGCGTTCGCCACCGCGAGGTTGCGCAGGGTGACCCGCAGGTCCTGGTGGAACGCCTCCACCAGGACGACCGCGTCGTCGGCGGCCGGTGGCAGGTTCTTCTGCCAGAAGACCTCAGCCGCTGTGAGGAAGTGTTTCCACTCCTGCTTGTTCGCCGTCAGCCACACGTCAGACCAGATCCCAGGTGAGCGGTGTTCCCTTGGCGGCGTCCGACTGGAAGACGCGCCCCAGCACGGTGCCGATGGCGTCCGGCTCGAGTCCACCGGTCGGGCGGATGGAGCGGACGTTCTCCTCGGTGACCCGTTCGCCGGCCACGACGTCCTTGACGACGTAGAGCGAGCGACGGAACCGGAGGCCCTCCTTCTCGGCCTCGGTCGGGCCGATGCTGGTGGTGCCGAGCGACTGCCAGGCCCGTTCCGATTCCACCACGAGAGCGGCGAGCTCGGCGGGTTCGAGGGAGAACGCCGAGTCCACGCCGCCGTCGGTCCGGCTCAGCGTGACGTGCTTCTCGATCAGGACGGCGCCGAGGGCGACCGCGGCGATGGGTACGCCGATGCCGAGTGTGTGATCGCTCAGCCCGATCGGGAGCCGCAGCGCCTCGGCGAGCACCGGGATGCGCCGCAGGTTCGTGTGCTCCGGCGGAGTCGGGTACGACGCGGTGCAGCTGAGCACGGTGATGTCGGTGGCGCCGGCGCTCTGGGCCGCGTCGACCGCCGCGGTGATCTCCTTGAGGTTCGCCATGCCGGTGGAGATGATGATCGGCTTACCGGTCGAGGCGGCGAGACGGATCAGCGGCAGGTCGGTGATCTCCGAGGACGCGATCTTGTACATCGGCGCGTCCAGCTTCTCCAGCAGGTCGACCGCGGTCGGGTCGAACGGGCTGGAGAAGGCGGCGATACCCCGTTCCCGGGCACGGTCGAAGATCGGCTCGTGCCAGTCCCACGGGGTGTGCGCACGGGTGTAGAGGTCGTAGAGGTACTCGCCGCCCCACAGCTCGTGTCCCTTGGACAGCTGGAAGCGCGGGTGCTTCACGTCCACGGTCAGCGTGTCCGCGGTGTACGTCTGGATCTTGATGGCGTCGGCTCCGGCATCGGCGGCGGCATCCACCAGCTGCAACGCCCGCTCGAGCGAACCGTTGTGGTTGCCCGACATCTCCGCGACGATGTACGGCTTCGAATTGCTCATTTCGCTCTCTCTGTCCAGACGACCGTCTTGGGGACCCCGTCGACGATCCGTTCATATCTGCGCGTCTCCCGGAACCCGAAGCGCCGGTGGAGCGCGAGCACCTGCTTGTTGTCGGCGAGCGTCTCGCCACCCAGGGTGGTGAGGCCCAGCGTGCCGAACGCGTACTCGACGGCCTCCTTCTCGAGACGCATCCAAGCGGGGAGCAGCTTGGGGCCGAGGCCTTCCACGTCGAGATAGAACGACCAGGTGTCGCCGTTGAAGATCACCACCCCGGCCGGTACGCCGTCCTCCTCCTCATAGATCAGGACGGTGCCGCTACGGGCCGCCCACCAGGCGGCGTGTTCGGCGGGCTGGATCTCGTGGGTGGTGAGGCTGACCGCTCGCACCGATGGGTGGTTGCGCCAGCCCAGTACGAGATCACGGTCGGAGTCACGGGCGGGACGAAGCACGCCGTCAACGTAGGGATGTGGTTCGGACGGGCTGTGGCGCTGAGGGGAGGTCCGGGGAAACCACAGGTGTCCGTTCGGTGGATCGGCGCCGCAGACCCGCCATCCGATAACCCGTGCGCAGCGCGGAGTACATCGCGTAGCTGTTCACGGCGACCAGCCGGTGCTTGATCCCGGAGGCGCCGGCCGGGGGCTGGTAACCCTCCGGGCGGTGCCGCCGGTACAGGTCGGCGATCCGGCGGAAGAACTGGCGGCGGCGGCTCGGGTGCACCCGGGAGTCGTTGCCGGCGACCACCAGCAGGTGACTGATCATCAAGGTGAACAGCCGGATTCGCAGCGCCGGGTCGACTCCCGCGCCGTCCAGCCAGGCGTACAGCCGGTCCCACTGCTCGAAGGCTTCGAAGTGGCGCTCGCTGCGGGTCGCGGTGATCGCGCCGAACCGGCCGACCCGGTAGTGGTAGCAGACCCGGTCCAGCACCTCGACGCGTTCGGCGGCGAGCAGCACCGGGTTGCTGAACGGGACGTCCTCGTACCACCCGGCGGGGAATCGCAGGTCGTGCTTCGCCAGGAAGTCCAGCCGCATGATCCGGTTCCACGCGGTGTGCTGCACGCCGAGCAGCCGGTCCAGGGTGGCCGGGCCGCGTAGCAGTGGCGAGCTCGCGTCGGCCTGGAGCCGGCCGTTCTCGTGGACCCTCAGGTGGTCGATGAGCAGCACGTCCGGCTCGGTCTGGCGGAGCCTGTCCAGCACCGACCGCACCGCGCCGGAGGGCAGCCAGTCGTCGCTGTCCACGAACCAGACGTACTTCCCGCGCGCCTCGGCGAGGCCGGCGTTGCGGGCGAGGCCGAGGCCGACGTTGGCGCTCAGGTGAACCACCCGCAGATCGCCGTGACGTGCGGCGTACCCGTCCAGCATGGCCCCGCACGAATCCGGCGAGGCGTCATCGACCGCGATGACCTCGACCTGCGCGTTCTCCTCGGCGGTGAGCCCGGCACGAATCGACTCGAGGCACTGGTACAGGTAGCCCTCGACCGCGTAGACCGGCACTACGACGGTCAGTAGAACGTCCATGTGGCCAAATTTCGACCCCCCGAATGAAGTAAAGGGGAACGTGAGCTTTCAGGGATCTACGTCACAGGCAATTCTCACGGTCCAGAAGGAGAACGGAAGAGGAGGTCGCTCATCGCCTCGGACGTCAGCGGCTCGGCGAAGTAGTAGCCCTGGCCGAGTTCGCAGTTCCCGCCGGCCAGTTCGCTCAGCTGCCCGGCGTCCTCGATGCCCTCGGCGATGGTGGACAGTCGCAGCGCCTGTCCGAGCTGGATGATCCCGTGGGTGAGCGCCGCCGCGGCCGGTTCGTCGCCGACGTCGTCGACGAACGACTTGTCGATCTTGATGATGTCGACGGGGAACCGCCGCAGGTAGGCGAGGGACGAGTACCCGGTGCCGAAGTCGTCGATGGCCAGCCGGATGCCGAGCGCCTTCATCGCGTGCAGCCGGTTCAGCGTCTCCGGGCGGTGATCCACGATCAGCGACTCGGTCAGCTCGATCACCAGGCAGTGCGGCGGCAGGCCGCTCTCTTCGAGCGCCGAGCTCACCACGTCCGGCAGGTCGGCCCGGTCCAGCTGCACCGCGGAGAGGTTCACGCTGACCGTCAGCGGGGTCTGGTCGCCGCGCTGCGCGTTCCACCCGGCGGCCTGGCGGCACGCCTCGCGCAGCACCCACTCGCCGATCGGCACGATCATGCCGGTCTCCTCGGCGAGCGGGATGAAGTCCAGTGGCGGGATCATCCCGCGTTCCGGGTGCTGCCAGCGGACCAGCGCCTCCAGCCCGGAGATCTCGCCGGTCGCCAGCCGCACGATCGGCTGGAAACGCACCTGGAACTCGTGCCGCAGCACGGCCCGGCGCAGGTCGGCCTCCATCTCCAGGTGCTTCTGGAACGACTCGCGCATGGCCGGGTCGAAGACCGCGAACTGATCCTTGCCCTGCTTCTTCGCCTCGAACATCGCCAGGTCGGCGCGGACCAGCAGTTCCTGCGCGTCCTCGGAGCCGCCCTCGCCGAAGGCGACCCCGATGCTGCAGGTCACGAACGTCTCCCGGCCGTCCAGGTCGAACGGGTCCCGCATCGCCGCGATGATCCGCCGGGCCACCGGAACGGCCGCCTCCACGCCGGCGACGTCCGGCAGCAGCACGGCGAACTCGTCACCGCCGAGCCGGGCCGCGGTGTCGTCGGTGCGCAGGCATTCGCGGATCCGGTCGGCGACGGCGGCCAGCAGGCGGTCGCCGGCGTTCGGGCCGAGCGAGTCGTTGATGACCTTGAACCGGTCCAGGTCGATCAGGAGCGCGGCGGCGCCACCGGTACGGGCGGTGACGAGCGCGTTCTCGGTACGCGTCATGAACAGTGAGCGGCTGGCCATCCCGGTGAGCGCGTCGTGGTACGCCGCGTTCATCTCGCGCAGCGTCCGCGCGTCGGTGATCGCCAGGCTCACGTGCTCGGCGAACGCCTTGAGCACCTCCTGGGACGCCTTGTCCCACTCCCGGATCCGGGTGTAGGAGCCGACGAACATCGCGCCGACGACCACGCCGTTCTCGTGCACCGGAAGGGCCATCACGCTCTTCAGATGGGCACGGACGATTTCTGGTACGGCGATGGGCGAGTTCGCGTAGTCGTCGACCGCGACGAGTTCGTTCCCCATGATCGCGAGACCGGCGGCTCCCAGGGAGGCGACCGGCACCCGCTGCATCCGTACGACGGCCTCGTCCGGGACGCCGTGTGCCGCGATCAGGCTGGTCCGGCTCGGGTCGTCCGCGTCGAGCACGGTCAGCCCGGCCATCTCGACGTCCATCAGTTCGGCGGCCGACTCGGTGATCATCGCGAGCAGCCGGGGGAGCGGCTCGCGCCGGGCGATGGCCCGCTGCACCGTGCTGAGCTCGTCGAAGAGACGCTGGCGGCGCTGCAGCGAGTCGATCAGCCGGCCGTTCTCGGCGGCCTGCCGCCGCTCCGCCTCGACCAGCTGCAGGGCCTGAAGGCTCAGCTCCAGCACCTGCGCCATGCCGCGGAGCAGGCAGATCTCCTCGACCGTGAACGCCGCGGCGGCGCGCCGGCCGAGCACCAGGGCGCCGGGGGAGGCACCACCGATCGGGGCGTACGCCACCACGTAGGAATCGCCACCGATCTCGAGCGAGCAGCGCCGCCCGGCGGCCGCCTCGCTCACGGCATACGCGGGGACGGCGTCGGGGTCCAGCCCGACGACCGCTGCCACGCCACCGTCGACCATCAGCACCGCGAGGTCGGCACCGAGCGCGCGGACCGCGCACTCCACGGCGGCGTGCTGCGCCGCGGCTTCGTCCGGCCGGTCGGCGACGACGGTGAGGAACTCCGTCAGTTGCTCTGTCGCTAGCACGTGGTTGCAGTCGGCGGCGCGCCCGCCCACTTGAGAGAAATCCGTGAGACGCGTGCCAACCTGGTCACGAACGGTCAGTGTCTCGATACGGGCAGTTGCGATGTTGACACTCCTGGGACTGAATGGAAGCCGTGGCCACGCCTGGGGACGAACCGCCGTACGCGCTGGCCTCCGGTCGCATCGGCGCGGCAGCCGTCGCCTTCTTCGGGCTGGCCGCCGCTGCCCCGGTGGTCACCCTGATCACTCTCGTCCCGGACGCGTTCGCGGCCGGCGCCGGGCAACTGCTGCCCTGGTCGTTCGCGGGGCTCGCGGTGGTGCTGCTGTTCTTCTGCTCCGGGTACGCGGCGATGGCCCGCCGGTCGCCGAGCGCCGGGGCGGCCTACACCCAGGTGGCCCGCGGCGTCGGCCGTCCCGCCGGTCTGACCGCGGCCTGGCTGGCGATCGCCGGCTACCAGGCGATCCAGTTCGGTCTCTACGCGCTGGCCGGCGCGGCGATCACGCCTCTGGCGCGGGCCGTCACCGACGTGGCCGTCCCGTGGTGGGCCGGCGCCGTCGTGTTCTGGGCCCTCGTCGCGCTACTCGGCACCATGCGGATCGAGGTGGCGGCCGGCGTGGTCGGCCTGCTCGCGGTCGCCGAGGCGGCGGTCCTCGTCGGGCTCGGCGCGAGCAACCTGCTGCAGCCGTCCGGCGGGCGGATCACCGAGGACTCGATACTGGTCGCGGACGTCGGCGCGGTGAGCCGGCCGGTGCTCGGCCTGCTGCTGGCGGCCGCGGTGCTGGCCTTCGCCGGATTCGAGAGCGCCGGCGTCTACGCCGAGGAGACGCTGCGGCCGCGGCGGACGGCGGGGCTCGGGGCGTACGGCGCAGTGGTCCTACTCGCCCTGCTCCTCGGCGGCCTGAGCTGGTCGATGATCGTCGCGGCCGGGCCGGAGCGGATCGCCGGAGTGGCCGGCGCCCGGCGGGGCGAGCTGCTCTACGACCTGGCCGGTGAGCGGCTGCTGCCCTGGGCGATGACGACCGGCCGGGCGATCCTGGTGGTCGGTGTGCTGGCCGGTGTGCTGGCGTTGCACCATGCGATGGCCCGTCAGCTGTACGCGATGGGTCGGGAAGGTGTGCTGCCGTCCGTGCTGTCGTCGACCGGTCGCCGCACCCGTGCGCCGCGCGCCGCCTCGGTGACCCAGACCCTGATCGCGGGGGCCGCGCTCGGCGGCGCCTACCTGGCCGGCGCCGACCCCGGCCCGGCGACCGCGCGCTGGATGATCCTCGGCGGCGCGCTCAGCATCCTGGTGCTGTGGCTGGTCACGTCGCTGGCCGCGCTGCTGCACCTCAATCGCGTGCCGGGTGACGAAGGTGCCTGGGGTCGCTTCGCCGCACCGGTTCTGTCCACTGTGTTCCTGGGCAGCCTGGCCTACCTGGCGTTCTCGGACCTGCCCGGGATCCTCGGGCTGCCGGCCGGATATCCCCTGGTCCGAGCCGTTCCGGCGGCGATCGGCGGCTGCCTCGTCCTGGGTCTCGCGCACGCTGCCGTGATCAGGGGGATCTGGCCGGAGCGCTATGCGGGGATCGGGTTGTGCGGCACGGCGGTGGTGATCACGCCGCAGAGTCCGGCCCCGCTGATCCCGAGGCAGCGCACGCCCGGCGCCCATCGGCCGGAACGGATCGACGGGTAGGTCAGCCGAAGAAGTCCTGCACCTGGGTCAGTGTCAGGTAACCCTGCTGTTCCAGCTCGCGGGGGATGGACGGCAGCGACTTCGCGGTCACCGGCACCTCGTCCGCGTCCCCGGGCGGCGCCGACGGCTCCGGGGTCGGCGGCAGGTCGGGCAGCGCCATCGCCTCGCGGATCACCTCGAACATGGTCCGTACCTCGGTGGTGGCCCGGCGTGCCAGCTCGTCCCGGTCGGCGCCGACCGGTGGCAGCTCGCAGGTGAAGTTCGCGCGCAGCAGGTCGTCCACCCGGCGGATGTCGGCGCTGGGACGCAGGTGGTCGAGCCGCCCCTCGGTGACGATGCCGAGCTCGCAGCCGCCCAGGCCGGAACCGTGCCACCACCGCTGCCAGCGCGGGTCGGCGTCGAGCGTCTGCACCGCGTGCTGGAGCGCGACCAGATAGTGCCGCGGTGCCAGGCCGTCCCGAGTTGCCGTCCCCAGCCGTGGGTGGAGCCAGAACTCGTCCATGTCTCGCATGGTGACAGGCCGGGAGGTCGAAGGGGGAAATTTCGGGCGCGCGCGTCGGAGTGGAGTGAACTACATAACGCACTTGTATAAGTAGCTGATATAAAAATGGCGTGGACATCCCGGCCGAGGACGCCGCTGTCGCGTCCGCTTTCGAGCGCCTGTACGCCGCCTTCCGGCGGATCACCCCGCGCGAGCAGCTCAGCCTCACCGCGGCGTCGACCCTGGCGCGCCTGGAGCGGCACGGCCCGCAGCGCCTCTGCGACCTGCACGCTCCCGAGGGCGTGACCCAGCCGGCGATGACCCAGCTGATCACCCGGCTGGAGCGGGACGGGCTGGCGTCGCGGGGCAGCGATCCGGCGGACGGCCGGGCCGTGCTGGTCAGCGTGACCGACGCCGGCCGGGAGGCGGTGGCCCGGCGGCGGGCGGCCCGGGCCACGGCGATCTCAGCGGTGCTGCGCAAGCTTCCCGAGGAGGACCGGGCCGTGATCACCGCGGCGCTGCCGGCCCTCGACCACGTGAGCGAGCTGCTTCCGTGAGCTACAAGTGGATCGCCCTGTCCAACACCACCCTGGGCAACCTGCTCGCCACGATCAACTCGTCGATCGTGCTGATCTCGCTGCCGGCGATCTTCAAGGGCATCGCGATCGACCCGCTGTCGCCCGCGAACGTCAGCTATCTGCTCTGGATGCTGATGGGATACATGCTGGTCACCGCGGTTCTGGTGGTCACGCTCGGCAGGCTGGGCGACATGTACGGCCGGGTGCGCATCTACAACGCCGGTTTCGCCATCTTCGCGGTCACCTCGATCATCCTGGCGATCGACCCGTTCACCGGCGGCGCCGGCGCGCTCTGGCTGATCGGCTGGCGGATCGTGCAGGCGATCGGCGGCGCGATGCTGATGGCGAACTCGGCGGCGATCATCACCGACGCGTTCCCGGCCGAGCAGCGGGGCATGGCGCTCGGCGTGAACATCGTGTCGGCGCTGGCCGGCTCGTTCATCGGCCTGGTCGTCGGCGGAGTGCTCGCCGAGTGGCATTGGCGCTCGGTGTTCTGGGTCAGCATCCCGCTGGCGGTCGCGGGGACGATCTGGGCCTACCGGTCGCTGCGCGAGACCGGCAGCCGGCGGCCCGCGCGGATCGACTGGTGGGGGAACGCGACGTTCGCGATCGGGCTCACCGCGGTGCTGGCCGGCATCACCTACGGGATCCAGCCGTACGGCGGGCACGCGCAGGGCTGGACCAATCCGTGGGTGCTGGCCGGGCTGATCGGCGGCGGGCTGACCCTGGTGGTGTTCGCGGTGATCGAGACCCGGGTGCCGGAGCCGATGTTCCCGCTCGGCCTCTTCCGGAACCTCGCCTTCACCGGCGGCAACCTCGCCAACCTGCTCGCCAGCGTGGCCCGCGGCGGACTGCAGTTCATGCTGATCATCTGGCTGCAGGGGATCTGGTTGCCGCTGCACGGGTATTCGTACGAGTCGACGCCGCTCTGGGCCGGCATCTACCTGGTGCCGATGACGATCGGGTTCCTCGCCGCCGGGCCGCTGTCCGGCGTGCTCTCCGACCGGTACGGGCCACGACTCTTCGCGGTCGTCGGCATGCTCGTGATGGCGTTGTCGTTCGCAGGGTTGATGCTGATACCGGGCGATTTCTCGTACCCGGTATTCGCGCTCTTGATCTTTGTGAACGGACTCGGTGGCGGACTGTTCGCCGCCCCGAACACCTCACTGCTGATGTCCGCGGTCCCGGCGGACATGCGCGGCGCCGCCTCCGGGATGCGCGCCACCTTCCAGAACGCCGGCCAGGTGCTCTCGATCGGCGTCTTCTTCTCGCTGATGGTGGCCGGGCTCGCCGACTCGCTGCCGAACAGCCTCGACACCGGCCTGACGGCGCAGGGCGTGCCCGCCGACGTCGCCGCCTCGGCCGCCTCGATCCCGCCGGTCGGCACGCTGTTCGCGGCGTTCCTCGGCTACAACCCGATCGCCGAGCTGCTCGGCCCGGACGTGCTCGGCGCGCTGCCCCCGGCGAACGCCGACCGCCTGACCGGGCTCGAATTCTTCCCGCAGCTGATCGCTGGACCGTTCCACGACGGTCTCGTCGTCGTGTTCTGGCTGGCGATCGGGATGTCCGTGCTGGGAGCGCTGGCCTCGATGATCAGAACTCAGAGGGCCGCGTCCAGCAGCGCCGACGCCATCGCCCTGGCCAGCTCCGGAGCGCCCGCGCCGCGATCGAGCCGAGCCCCGGCCGTCGACCCGTCGTAGAGGATCATCAGCTGGGCGGCGAGCGCCTCCGGGTCGCGGGCGCCGGCCTTTCGGGCCAGGTCGGTGAAGAGTGACCGGGTCCAGGCGCGGGTGGCGTCCGCCTCCTCCTGGACGACGCTCGACGGGTGCCGCTCGGCGCTCGCGTTGTAGAACGCGCACCCGCGGAAGCCGGTCTGCCGGGCGGTGTCGGCCAGCGAGTCGAAGACGCCGAGCAGCCGGTCGCGCGGATCGTCGAAGCGATCGAGACTGCGGGTGATCCGGTCTCGCCGCTCCTCGTGCCGGCGCTGCAGATAGGCGCGGACCAGCTCGTCCTTGCTGCCGAACGTCGAGTAGAGCGACGCCTTCGCCACTCCCGCGTGCTCGATCACCCGGTCGATGCCGACCGTGTGCACGCCCTCCGCATAGAACAGCTCGTCGGCGGCGTCGAGCAGGCGCTCGCGGGCCGATCGACGGGGTGAGGTGACGGACATGGTTTGACGATAGCAGACAGATCTGTCTAGTCTCGGCGTGCTGCTAGACAGACCTGTCTGTTCAATGGGGGGAAGTCATGACGCTGCTGATGGAGAAGCAATCCCAGCGCCTCAAACATCCGGCGGCCTTCGTCGCGGTCGCGGCGATCCTGCTGACCTTCGCGGCGGCGGCCGCCGTGCCGTCCCCGCTCTACGTCGTCTATCAGCAGCTCTGGGGCTTCTCCGCGGCGACACTGACGGTGATCTTCGCGGTCTACGTGGCAGCGCTGATCCTCGCGCTGCTGATGCTCGGCGCCCTGTCCGACCACGTGGGCCGCCGGCCGGTGCTGGCCGGGGCGGTCGCGCTGGAGGCGGTGGCCCTGCTGCTCTTCGTCCTGGCCGGCGACGTCACCACGCTGATCGCGGCCCGGATCGTGCAGGGCGTGGCGACCGGCGCGGCGCTCAGCACGCTCGGCGCCACGCTCATCGACCTGAACCCGCGGCACGCTCCCGGCCGGGCCGGCCTGATCAGCGGCATCGCCCCGGTCGCCGGCCTCGGGGTCGGCGCGCTCGGCTCCGGCGTGCTGGTGGAGTACGCGCCGTTCCCGACCCACCTGATCTACGCGCTGCTGCTGGCCGGGATGGTCCTCGCGGCGATCGCGGTGGCGTTGCTGCCGGAGACGGCGGGCCGGCGTCCGGGCGGGGCGGCTTCGCTCGTACCGAAGCTCGGTGTCCCGGCCCGGCTGCGAGCCGACCTGCTCGCCCTCGTCCCGATCATCGTGGCGAGCTGGGCGCTCGGCGGCCTCTACATGTCGCTCGGCCCGTCGGTGGCGGCCGACTCGTTCGGCCTGCACGACCACCTCGTCGGCGGCCTGGTCGTCACGCTCGTCTGCGGCGCCGGCGCGGTGACCTCGTTCCTGCTGCGCCGGATGCCGACCCCCCGGGTGCTCGCGATCGCCGGCGCGGGTCTGGCGGCGGGTGGCGTGATCGGCGTCGGTGGCCTGGTCGTCGAGAGCCTGGCCCTGGCCGCCCTCGGCTCGATCGTCTCGGGCGTCGGGTTCGGCGCGGCGTCACTGGCGTCGTTCGGCACGCTGGCCCGGATCGCCGCGCCGCACGAGCGGGGTGAGCTGATGGCCGTGGCGCTGGTCGTCTCGTACGTGGCGTTCAGTCTCCCGGCCGTGATCGCCGGCGTGCTGGCCGGCCGGATCGGCCTGCACGAGACCGCGCTGGGATACGGCGGTGCGGTGGCGGTGCTGGGAGCGGTGGCCCTGATCGCTCAGCTGGCCCGACAAAAAGCGTGACCGCCCGGCGTGGACTCCCACCCCACGTCCGTTTCACCCCACAACATATGGGGTGAATCGGACACAAGGGGCGAACATGAGAAAGTTCTGGGCGGTCGCCACCACGGCCGCGCTGTGCGCCACCGGCGCTACCGCGACCGCGGCACGGGCCGAGGCCTACGGAGGCGGCGGGCGCACCGTGGCGGCGGCGATCACCTGGGGCCCCTGCACGGAGGCGTCGCTCAAGGCGCAGGGTGCCGAGTGCGGCATGCTCGCCGTCCCGATGGACCACGCCGAACCCGGCGGCCGGAAGATCCAGCTGGCCGTCTCGCGCATCAAGCACACCGTCCCGGAGGCGAAGTACCAGGGCGTCATCCTGGTCAACCCGGGTGGGCCGGGTGGCTCCGGCCGGAGCATGGCGACGCTCGGCGCGCACGTGCCGAAGGGTGCGGGGGCGGCGTACGACTGGATCGGCTTCGACCCGCGTGGCGTCGAGGCCAGCGTCCCGAAGCTGACCTGCGACAGCGACTACGCGGGGTACGACCGGCCGGCGTACGTGCCGGTGACCCCGGCGATCGAGAAGGCCTGGCACGCGAAGAGCACGGCGTACGCGGCGGCCTGCGCGAAGGCGGGCGGGGAACTGCTCGACCACATGCGCACCGAGGACACGGTCCGCGACATCGACGCGATCCGCGCCGCCCTGGGCGCTGAGAAGATCAACTTCTATGGGTTCTCCTACGGCACCTACCTGGGCCAGGTCTACGCCACGCTCTTCCCGCAGCGGGTGCGCCGGATGGTCCTGGACGGCGTCGTCGACCCGGGCCGGGTCTGGTACGAGTCGAACCTCGACCAGGACATCGCCTTCGACAAGGCGATCAAGATCTACTTCGCCTGGATCGCCAAGTACGACGCGATCTACCACCTCGGGAAGACCGCGAAGGACGTCGAGAAGCTCTACTACAAGCAGCTCGCCGCGCTGGCCGGGAAGCCGGCCGGCGGCGTGATCGGCCCGGCCGAACTCACCGACGTCTTCCTGCAGCCCGGCTACTACATCTTCGGCTGGGAGGAGACCGCGCAGGCGTTCGCGGCCTGGGTGAACTCCAAGGACCCGCTGCCGCTGAAGAAGGTCTACGACGAGAACCACCCGCAGGAACCGGGCGCCGACAACGGTTACGCGATCTACCTGGCCGTGCAGTGCACCGACAGCAAGTGGCCGTCCGACTGGCGCCGCTGGAAGAAGGACAACTGGCGGGTGCACAAGAAGGCGCCGTTCGAGACCTGGGGCAACGCCTGGTACAACGCGCCGTGCCGGCACTGGCCCGCCGAGCCGGGGCGCCCGATCAAGGTGAACGGCCTGAAGACCCCGCCGGTCCTGATGATCAGCGAGACGCTCGACGCCGCCACCCCGTTCTCCGGCGCTCTCGAGGCGCGCCGCCGCTTCCCGCGGGCCGCGCTCGTCGAGGGTGTCGGCGGAACCACGCACGCCGGTTCGCTCTTCGGCAACGCGTGCGTCGACGACACGATCGCCGACTACCTGGCGACCGGTGCGCTGCCGAAACGCGTCAAGGCGAACCGCTCCGACAAGGAGTGCGCGCCGATCGCGCAGCCCTCGCCGAACGCCGCGATCGCGGTGAACAGAAAGCGCCTGGAGTTGCTGATCAGACAATGAGCTATGCTCGTCCCCGCGAAGGGGAGTAGCTCCCAATGACGCGGTCGACACACTGACGCTCTCGGGCGTCCGGCCGCGCGGCCTTTCTTCAGGAAAGGCGAGCGAGACCTTCGACCAGGCCGTCACAATTGCGGCCGGGTCGAGGTCGCCCTGCGCCCGAAGCCCGGTCGCTGTCTACCGGGAGTTTCCGTGGAAGGTTTCCTCGCCGCACTGGGCATCAGCTTCGCGGTGATCTTCGTAGCCGAGCTGGGCGACAAGTCGCAGCTCATGGCGATGACGTTCGCCACCCGATTCAAGACCATTCCGGTGCTGATCGGCATCACCGTGGCGACCGCTGTCGTGCACCTGGTGTCGGTCGGCATCGGTTACGGCCTCGGCGCCGCCATCCCGACCGGCTGGATCTCGCTGGTCGCCGGCATCGCGTTCCTGGGCTTCGGCGCCTGGACGCTGCGCGGTGACACGCTCACCGACGACGAGAAGGGCAAGGCGGAACGCTCCACCGGCTCGGCGATCCTGGCTGTCGGCGGGGCGTTCTTCCTCGCCGAGCTCGGCGACAAGACCATGCTCGCGACGATCACGCTCGCCACCCAGCACGGCTGGTTCGGCGTGTGGGTCGGCTCGACGGTCGGCATGGTCGCCGCCGACGCGCTCGCCATCCTGGTCGGCCGGTACCTCGGCAAGCACCTGCCGGAGAAGGTGATCAAGTATGGCGCCGCCGCGCTCTTCGCTATCTTCGGCATCTGGCTGATCGCCGAGGGTGTGATCGAAGTCCGTTAGGCAGGTGTGTTGGCGTGACCCGATCCGTCGAGATGGCCCGGATCCAGCTGGTACGCGGCGAGCCCCGTGCCGCCGCGGAACTGCTGGGCCCGGTGCTCGCCGCGGAACCGGACGACGTCACCGCCCTGATCCTGATGACGCACGCGCAACTCGCGTTGAAGGCGCCCGGGCTCGCCGAGGAGGTGGCCCGGCGCGCGGTGCGCAACGCCCCGGGGTCGGCGGACGCGCTCGCCGCGCTCAGCCGGGTGCTCACCGCCCTGGATCAGCACGACGAGGCGATCGCCACGGCCCGGGAGGCGGTGCTGCGCCAGCCGGAGAATCCGTACCGGCACAACCGGCTGGCCTGGGCATTCCTCGAAGAGGGCGGACACCCGGTGGAGGCCGAGCACGCCGCCCGGGAGGCGGTGCGGCTCGGCCCGGACGAGGCGGACTTCCGGATCACCTACGCCATGGTGATGAAGCAGCTGAACCTGCGCGACCGGGCCCGGCAGGCGCTGCGGGACGCGCTGGCCCTGGAGCCGGACAACGCCGTCGCCCAACACGAGCTCGCCGCGATCGACGTGGTCCACCATCACCCGTTCGCCCTCGGCCGTCTCGCCCGGGGCGCATCAGGGCTGGTCGGCGCGCTGCGGGCGGACCCGAGCCAGCAGGCCAGCCGATTCCTGCTGGACGTCGCCCTGCGGCAGTTCCTGGTCTACACGGCGATCCTGCTGACGCTTCTCGCGTACCTCGGCTGGCGTCTCGCCGGTACCTCGACCGGTTCGGCCCGGGTGATCGCGGCGGCGGCGGCCCTCGCGCCGGCCGCCTACGCCGGCTTCTTCGTGGCCCGGCTCGACCCCGCCTTGCGCGGTTACCTGCGCGGACTGCTCGCGTCCGGCCGGCAGCGGGTCGCGATGATCGCGGCGGGGGTGGCGGTGGCGTTGCTGCTCTTCGCGATCGTGGCGCCGGCCGGCTGGCTCTCGGCGCTGCTCGGCACGGCGGCGGCGACCGGTTTCGGGGTCCGGCTGCTGACCGCGCCCGCCGACGAACCGGGCGAGTCCGGCCGCGGCCTCTCCACCAACTCGCTCTGGCTGATCGTCGGCGTCTGCGCGGCGGCGACGGTCGGCCTGGCGATCACCGACGCGGCCGACCCGGCCTGGCGGTTCGCGGCCTTCCTGGCAGCGCCGGCGGCAGCCCTGGCCTGTTTGCTGGTGATCCTCCGACGGAGACGTACGTCGCACTGATTCGTCTCAGTTGTTCCCCGCAGGGGCCGATGTTGACCGTGTGACCCCCATCCAGACCTCGTCCGAAGTCTCCCCGGCCGATGTGGGCGTGGCCCGCGCCGCGGCGCTCTTCGAGCACATGCAACCGGAACAGGCCGCCGCGATGCTCGAGCCGGTGCTGGCGAGCAACGCCGCCTCGGCGCCCGGCTGGATCCTGATGGCCCGGATCCGGCTGGCGATGGATCAGGCGGAGGCCGGCCTCGACGCCGCCAACCGGGCCGCCACGCTGGCGCCGGACGACCCGCGCCCGCTGGCGATCGCGAGCCGGGCGCTGACCCTGCTCGGCCGGCACGACGAGGCGATGTCGATGGCGTACCGCGCTGTCGTCGTGGAACCGAAGAACCCGCTCTGGCACGACCGGGTCGCCTGGGCGCTGCTCGCCGCCGACCGGCAGATCGCCGACGCGGAGCAGGCCGCCCGTACGGCGATCAGCCTCGACCCGAACGAGGCGCACTACTACTTCACCCACGGGGTGGCACTCGCCGCGCTCGGTCACGTCGACCAGGCCCGGCAGGCGCTCGGCACCTCGCTGCGGCTGGAACCCGGCAACCCGGTCGCGAAGCACCGGCTGGACATCCTGAACGGCGTGGCCGAGCCGGTCGTCGAGAGGAAGAAGCGCGGCTGGAAGCTGTTCGGCCGCAAGGACGACGCGCGGACCGGGCGGCCCGAGGAGCGCCACTAGGCTCGGGCGCATGACGGAACGGCGTGCGATCTTCAGTGGTTCGGTGTTCGAGGAGCGGTTCGGATACGCCCGGGCAGTGGTCGACGGCGACCGGGTGCACGTTTCCGGCACGACCGGTTTCGACTACGCCACGATGACCATCTCGGACGACGTGGCCGCGCAGGCCGAGCAGTGCCTGCAGACGATCGCCGCCGCGCTCGCCGAGGCCGGCGCCTCGATCGCCGACGTGGTCCGGGTCCGTTACCTGCTGCCGGACGGCGCCGACTTCGAGGCCTGCGCCCCGGTGCTCAGTCGCTGGTTCGGTGACGTCCGGCCGGCCGCCACGATGATGGTCGTGGGGCTGCTCGATCCGCGTATGAAGATCGAAATCGAGGCGGAGGCTCGGCTCCAAAAAGAATAATCCGGACATGCGATCATGCTTGCCCATCACCTTCTTGGTCATCGTGAGCGTTGCCGTCGCCACGCCCGCCGAGGCCGCTGACGAGCCCTCCGAGCCGGATGCCCGGTACGACTTCAACGGGCTGCCCACGTCAATCGTCGACGAGTCGGGGAACGGTCACAACCTGCGGATCCTCTCGGTCGGCGGGGGCGCGGTGCGTCCCGTCGCGCACGGGCCGGGGACCGCGCTGGCGTTCCCCGGCCGATGCACCGAGGACGTCTGCCCGCACGTGGTGTTGCAGAGTTCCACCTCGGCCGACCTGAACCCCGGCACCCGGGACATCGCGTTCGGCGCCGACGTGCTGCTCGCGCCGGGGCAGACCAGCCCGGGACAGAACGTGCTGCAGAAGGGCTACTCCCGGGCGAACAGCCAGTACAAACTCCAGATCGACGGTACGGCCGGCCGGCCCAGCTGCGTGCTGGTGGACGAGCGGCGGCCGACGATCCGGATCGCCCGCAGCACGGTCAGCACCGCTGACGGCCGCTGGCACCGGCTGCGATGCCAGCGCACCGGCGGGCGGCTGGAGATCTACGTGGACGACGTGCGGCACGCCTGGACGAACGTGCCGGAGACGCTGTCGGTCAGCAACGACCGGCCGCTGAGCATCGGGTCGAAGGGCGCCTATCGGGACAACGACCAGTTCAACGGGGTCCTCGACAACGTCTGGGTGGAGATCGGCTAGTTCGGCAGGCCTCATCTCGACAGGGCGGTCAGCAGCTCGGCGTCCGGGGTGTCGCCGGACAGCTCCCAGGCGAACAGGCCCGCCAGGGAGCGCTGCCGGGCGTACGCGACCTTCGCGGCGATCGTCTCCGGGGTGTCGTAGGACCACCACTGCGACCCGCACCGCGCGTACGCCTGCCCGCCCGCGGTCCCGGTCGGCGGGCAGCGGTCCACCAGCACGTGATAGTCCTCGATGCCGTCGCCGTACCTCCCCGGCGCCGGGCCGGTGGCGCTCGTCCCCGGCTCGGCGCCGTTCACCCCGGTCCAGCCCCGGCCGTAGAACCCGACCCCGATCAGCACCTTCGAGGCCGGTACGCCGAGGGCGAGCAACTCGGTGACGGTCGCCTCGGTGGTGGCGGCGGACCGGGGGATGCCGGGGTAGGTGGTCAGCGCCGAATGGGCGGCGGTCCGCTTGTCCTTCGACCCGGAACTGGCGCCGAAGTAGTCGTAGGTCATCGCACCGAGCCAGTCGGCGTACCGGGAAGCGCCCGCATAATCCGCGGCCCGCAGCTTCCCGACGTCGCCCGGCACCGCCGCGGAGATCAGCGCCTGGCTGCCGAGAGACGCGCGCAGCGCGGCGAGCAGCACGGTCAGCGCACCCGGACCACTGGAGTCGCAGACCTCACCGCAGGCGTTCGGGTACTCCCAGTCGACGTCCACGCCGTCGAAGAGACCGGCCCAGCGCGGATCGTTCAGCAGCGCGCGGCACGACTCGGCGAACCGTGCCGGGTTGCCGGCCGCCGCGGTGAAACCGGCCGAGCCGCTCCACCCGCCGAACGACCAGATGATCTTCAGGCCGGGGTGGGCTGCCTTGAGTTTGCGCAGCTGGCCGAAGCTGCCCTTGAGCGGCGACCCGGCCGTGTCGGCCACCCCGTCCACGCTGTCCGCTGCCGTCACCGGCTTCTCGAACGCCGCCCACCGGTCACCGACCGCACACCGGCCACCGTCGACCTTGCCGAACGCGTACTTCAGATGGGTGAGCCGGCCGACAGCGCCGCTGTCCTGGAGGTTCTTCACCCTGAAGCCGCGGCCGTAGACCCCCCACTCGGTGAAATACCCGGCCACGACCTGGGGGTTCTTCTCCGGTGGCTCGGGCTTGTCGGCACAGGCGGCGAGGAACAGGACGAGGACGAGAAGCACTGCGGACCGGGCGAACACCCGCCCGAAGCTAACCGCTGGAGAGCACGAGCCGCCCCTCAACCACCCGAACGTGTCGTTGGTGACGTCGATGGGTGCGGGAAGCGCGCCTGTGCCATCGTCAAGATGTGGCACCGAGCTGGCGCACCGAGGTGCGCGCCCTGTTCGCCTGGCGGCGCGTCCTCAACCGGATGCGCGCCGTGCTGCGCAGCGCCGTCACCACGTTCGTGGTGCTCACGCTCACCCTCTGGCTGATGCCCGGGGTCGCCAGCACCGACGTGCTCGACATCCTCGGCCTGGTCGTGCTGGTGGCCGCCGTCGGCGCGGTGCTGCGGCCGCTGCTGCTGGTCGGCATCACCGCCCTCGGCGGCTGGGGTGCCATGCTCCTCGGCGTGGTCGCCCAGGTCGCGGTCATGGTGATCGCCCTGGAACTCGACCCGGCCGAGCAGATCAGCGGCCTGCCCACGCTGGTCGCCGCCGCGATCATGGCGGTCGTGGTGGCCGCCCTGCTGGACTGGATGGCCGACAGCGGCAGCGACGACACGTTCGTCCGGGAAGCCCGGCGGCTGATGCGCGGGGTCCGGCGCCGGGCCGCCCGCCGGGCCGGCGGTCCCCTGATCACCTTCCGCCGCCCGCGTCCCGGCGCCGAGCCGGGCCTGCTGATCGTGCAGCTCGACGGCGTGGCCGAGCCGGTGCTGCGCTGGGCGGTCCGGGCCGGCAACCTGCCGACGCTCGGGCACTGGCTGCGGACCGGCAGCCACACGATGCGCGGCTGGCACACCGGGCTGCCGTCGACCACCCCGGCCTCGCAGGCCGGCATCCTGCACGGCGCGACCCGGCAGATCCCCGGCTTCCGCTGGTACGAGAAGGAGACCGGCAAGCTGATGGTCTCCAACCGCCCGCGCGACGCCGCGATCATCGAGAAGCGGCTCAGCGACGGCAACGGCCTGCTCCGCGACGGCGGCGTGAGCATCAGCAACGCGTTCAGCGGCGACGCCGTGACGAACCTGCTCACGGTCAGCCACGCGGCGCTGCCCGGCCGGTCGGCACGGGGCTGGGCCGCGTTCATGGCCTCGCCCTACGGCTTCACGCGTGCTCTCGTGCTCGGCGTCGCCGAGGTCTTCACCGAACTGCACCAGGCTCGTCTCCAGCGGCGCCGCAACCTGCAGCCCCGGGTCAGCCGGTCCGGCGCGTTCCTGGCGCTGCGTCCCGCGTCGATGCTGCTGCGCGACGTGAACGTGTCGCTGATGGCCGAGCAGATGGCCCGCGGCGTGCCGGCGATCTACTGCGACCTGGTCGACTACGACGAGGTCGCGCACCACGCCGGCCCGGCCCGCCCGGAGTCGATGCGCCAGCTGGAGAGCCTGGACCGGATGCTCGGCGTGCTGCAACGGCTCGCGCCGGAGGCGGCCCGCAACTACCACCTCGTGGTCCTCTCCGATCACGGGCAGAGCCAGGGCGCCACGTTCCGCCAGCGGTACGGCGAAACCCTCGACGAGGTCACCGACCGGCTGGCCGGCCCGGATCACGCGGCCGGTCCGCGGCTGCCCGCCGAGGAGGAGGGCAAGGTCGTGCCGGAGACCACGGCGCCACCGGCAGCGCCGCTGCTCGTGGTGTCGTCCGGCAACCTGTCGATGATCTACCTGACCCGCTTCCCGCGGCGGCTGCACCGGGCGGCGATCGATCACGCGTACCCGGACCTGATCGACGGGCTGGCCATGCACCCGGGCGTCGGCGTGGTGGTGGCGCAGACCGAGGAGGGCCCGGTCGCCTACGGGACGGACGGCTCCCACCGCCTCCGCGACGGCTTCGTGGCGGGCAGCGATCCGCTCCTGCCGTACGGGCCGTCCGCCTGCCATGACCTGCTGCGGCACCAGAGCGCGGCGCACGTCGGCGACCTCGTGGTGATCAGCGCGGTCGACCCGGTCACGCATGAGGTGGCGGCGTTCGAGGAGTTGGTCGGCTCGCACGGCGGCCTCGGCGGCTGGCAGACCGACGCCGTCCTGGTCCATCCGGCGGGCTGGCCGGTCAGCCATGTCCTGAACGGCCCGGACGCCGTACACCGGCAGCTCGTCGACTGGCTGACCATGCTGGGGCTGCGAGACCGCGATGCGCTGCCGCCGAGTCCGCCGCTGCATGTGGAGGACCTCGACGCGCGACTTTCCTCCAGCCGGGATGGTTAGTGCTGTGTGCGTTTTCTGGCTGCCATCCTCCTCACTCTGACTCCACCGGTCGTCTCCCCGTCGACGCCCGTCTTCAACGGAACGGTCTACGCCGTCGCGTACCGGGGGGACACCGTCTATGTGGGGGGTGAGTTCACCAAGGCGGTGCAGGGTGGGCGTTCCTATCCGCGGCAGCGGCTCGCGGCATTCGACTCACGCACCGGAAAAATCCTGAAATGGGCACCTTCGGCAGACGGAACCGTCCGCGCGCTCGCCACCAGCGATCATGGAGTCTTCGCGGCCGGCAACTTCCACTCGATCTCGGGCGAGAAGCGTGATTCGCTGGCCCGGCTCAGCCCGACCAGCGGCAAGGTCGACGCTCTCTCCCATCTCGTCGACGGAACGCCGTACACGCTCGCCGTCGGCAACGACCGGCTCTATCTCGGTGGCAGCTTCAGCACGGTGGACGGCACGCCGCGCCGCAACCTGGCCGCATTCGACCTGGAGAACGGCCGGCTCGACAAGCGCTGGCGCGCGGAAGCCGACGATCGCGTGCACACCCTCGCGGTGAGCGGCACGCAGGTGTTCCTCGGCGGCGCCTTCCACAAGGTCAACGGGGTGAGCAGCACCCTGCGCCTCGCCGCGGTCAGCGGCACCACCGGCGAGCTGGACCGCTACTTCCGGCCGAAGGTGACCGCCGAGGTCAACGCGCTCACGGTGGACGGCGACGGGGTGTACGCGGCCACCGGCGGGCAGGGCGGCAGGGCCGTGGCGTACACCCTTGACGGCTCGCTGCGCTGGCAGCGGGTCTTCGACGGTGACGCCGTGGCGATCACCCGCCGGGCCGGCGTGACCTATGTCGGCGGACACTTCGACAGGGCCTGCCTGACTCCGCGCAACGGCCCGCAGGGCGCCTGCCTCGACGGTTCCGAGCCGCGGGTGAAACTGGCAGCGATCACCGGTTCCGGCAAGCTGACCGGCTGGGCGCCACAGGCGAACGGCGTGATCGGGGTGCGGGTGCTCAGCGCCTCGCCCTACACCGGCCTCATCCATGCCGGCGGCGACTTCACCACCGTCGGCGGCGTTGCCCGGCCGCGATTCGCCGGGCTCACCGGAGTCGACGCGGTGGGCGGTGCCGCCCGGCTCAGCGGAGTCGCCGCGGTGGGCGGTGCCGCCCGGCTCAGCGGAGTCGCCGCGGTGGGCGGTGCGGCCCGGCTCAGCGGAGTCGCCGCGCCACCAGCTCGCTGATCGTCCAGTACCGGGCCGGCGCGATCCGGGCCAGCCAGTCACCGGCCCGCGCCTCCCGGGTGATCACCAGGCGCGGGCGGCGGGACTGGATCGCGGCGACGATCTGCCGGGCCGCCTCCTCGGGCGGCATGGTGAGCGCCGCCTCGGCGAACCGTCGAGCCTGCGCCGCCTGCTCACCGTCCGGGTCGAGGCCGCTGACCCGCGCGTTCGCCGCGATGCCGGTACGGATCCCGCCCGGATGCACCACTGTCACCCCCACCTCGCGCGGCGCCAGCTCGTGCCGCAGCGCCTCGGTGAAACCGCGAACCGCGTACTTGCTCGTCGCGTACGCCACCTGCCCCGGCGGCGCGAGCAGCCCGAACAGGCTCGACATGTTGACGATGTGCGATCCCGGCCGGTCCAGCAGCTGCGGCAGGAACGCCTTCGTCGTCCGGATCACCGCGTGCAGGTTGATCTCCAGAAGCCAGTCCACGTCGGCGATGCTGTTCTGCTCGAACGTCCCGGTCAGCGTCACCCCGGCGTTGTTGATCACAAGATCGGCCGGGCCATGGCGGCCCAAGACCGCCGCGGCCAGGTCAAGGCGGTCGCCTCCATCGCTCAAATCCATGTCGTACGTCGACACTTCAGCTCTTCCGACCTCACGGCAAACGTCGGCCACCCGTTCCAGGCCTTCGGCGTCCCGGTCGACGAGAGCCAGAACAGCGCGCCTCTTCGCCAGCTCGACGGCGAGCGCCCCGCCGATCCCGCCGGCCGCCCCGGTGATGACACAGGTACGTCCCGCGAAGGTGAACCGCTGCACTCGATCCGCGCCTCTCTGATAACCCGTGCCTAACGACCGCACAGGATCCGCATAGCCCGACTGGTCAGTCTTTCTCCCGGTAGCGCCGCACACAACCGAGGAGCTCCGATGACCAAGCACGATCCGTACGCGCCGGGCCGCCCGTCCGGTGCGTACCCCCGCGCCCCGCACGGCGAGCCGGCGACCTGGCCGACCGAAGTCCCCGACCCGAACTCGGTCCCCGCCGACTGGTCCCCGACCGCGTCGTTCTCGCCTTCGGCCGGGCCGTTCTCGCCTTCGGCCGGGTCGTCCGCGCCCGAGACCGCTTCTTCGTTTCCGCCCGCGACCGCCGGTGAGCAGCCGGGTGGCGCGCACGCCGCCTGGCTCGCCTCTCCCGCGGAGCCGGGCGGCGCGCACGCTTCCCGGGACGACCCGGGCAGCGTCGCGGATCCGTGGGCGGCCACCGGTGCTTCTGCCCCCAGCGCCTGGCCGCCCGCGTCCGCGCCCCCATCCTCGTACGACGACCCCGGCGCAGGCTGGAACGACACCACCTGGTCAGCGGCAGCCGGAGTGGCGCCGCAGAGCCCGGTGCCCCAACCGTGGACCCGGGAGGTGGCCGACTCCTGGAACACAGGCCGGCCGATGCCCACCCGAGTCCCCGATGCGGTGCCACCTTCCTGGCAGTCGGCCGAGCAGCCGACCGCGACCTGGAACGTCCCCCGCGACCTCACCGAACCCTCTCCGGCATGGCAGCCCCCGGCCCCGTCCGCATGGGTGAAGCAGACGCCCTCGCAGCCGAACCACCCGCCGGCCGTACCACCGATGACCCCCCACGGCACTGCCCGCGGCACCACCTCGTTGCCGTCTCCACCGACTCACGCCGGTCCGCCGCCTGACCACACCGGTCCGCTGCCGACGCCGGCCCCGGGTACACCCGAACCGTGGTCACCGGAACGCGTCGAAGGGCGTCGCGCCAAGAAGAATCCCAAGGTCGCCCTGGTCGCCGCCCTGGTAGCGGCCGCTCTCGGTGGCGCCGGCGTGGGTGCGGGCGTCACCGCGGCTCTCAGTGATGACAGCAGCGCCTCAGCTCCGGGTGCTCCCGGCGCGGCGAACGGGCAGCCCGGCGTGCCGGGCCAGAACGGTCAGCAGCAGCAAGACGGTGGGCAGGCGCCGACCACTCAGCCGTCGCAGGGGAGCTGACAGCAGGTCTTTGTTCAGGGGTTAGGAAACGAGGGCGGTTCCCGCAGTGGGCGGCGGGGACTGCCCTCGTTGATTTCGGGGGCGGTGCTTCCCCCGTACAGAAGAAAGGTCTCTCAGGTCTGCTGTGGCTCTTCGACCGCGGCGGCGAGACGGGCCCGGCGGCGGCGGATGTGCCGGACGTGCCAGAAGGCGTATCCGCCGATCGCGAGCAGGAGGAGCACGAACGCGACCCAGGAGTATTTGTGGGCGTGCTCCATGATCTTGACGATGTGGGTGCCGAGCAGGTGGGCCACCGTGCACCACCAGCCGACCCAGAGCAGCGCGCCGATCGCGTTGTAGAGCAGGAAGGTGCGCCACGGCATCTTCGTGATGCCGGCGATCACGCCGTTGAGCTGGCGCAACCCGTCGATGAAGCGGGCCACCACGATGATCCGGTTGCCACGCCGGGCGAAGAACTTCTCGGCGCGGTCGAGCCGCTCCGGGGTGACGAAGATGTACTTGCCCCAGCGGTGCACTGCCTTGCGGCCGCCGCGCAGGCCGATCCAGTAGCCGATGTTGTCGCCGGCCACCGCCGCCACGAACGAGATGACCGCGACGAACCAGATGTTCATCCGGCCGGCGCCCGCATAGATGGACGCCGCTACCATGATCGTCTGACCAGGGGCCGGTACGCCGAAACTCTCCACGCCGATGACTCCGCCGATGGCGAGGTAGCCCCAGCGGTCCAGGATCGGCGCGACGCTGTCCAGGAACCCGGGGAGATCGGCTGAAGGTGGCATCCGCTACACGGTAGCGCCACCAAGGAGCGAGGCCACATGGACCTGCGGTCGGACCTTTTTCCCGTTCAGGCTCGCGAAGCGGCGATCTTCAGACGGGCGTATATCGCTTTCATGCATGTTTCGTACGGTAAATGACTCATACTTTCGGCTAGTCATCTCTAGGCCTGTCAGTTAGAGTCTCCATAACCGAACGGCCAAGTGTGCCCGGGCGGCGTTTAGCCGATGCCGTCCGCTGGATATGGACGCCCTTACCGACACGGGCCCCTTTCGAGGGGCCGGCTCTCCGGAAAGGTGTCAGGGAGGACCACGACATGACCGTGACCGAGACGAAGACGGCGGTGCCGTCAAAGACCGCTGCCAGTGCCAAGGCTCCGGTGGACAGCGCGGCCGAACTGCTCAGCGCCCTCGCCGCGATGCCGGCCGGCCACCCGTCCCGTGCGTCGCTGCGGGACCAGGCGATCGAGGCCTGGCTGCCGCTGGCGCGTCACCTCGCCCACCGCTACTCGGGCCGTGGCGAACCCACCGACGACCTCATCCAGACCGCCACCGTCGGCCTGATCAAGGCCGTTGACAAGTTCGATCCGGAGCGCGGTGTCGACTTCGCCGGCTACGCGATCCCGACCATCATCGGTGAGATCAAGCGGCACTTCCGCGACCGGACCTGGTCCGTGCGGGTGCCCCGCCGGCTGCAGGAGCTGCGCCTGGCGATCACCGAGGCCAACAGCACGCTCACCCACTCGCTCGGCCGTTCTCCGACGGTCGCTGACATCGCCGTCCACCTCGGGATCACCGAGGAGGAGGTGCTCGAGGGTCTGGAGGGCGCGCGTGCCTACAACGCGACGAGCCTCTCCACCCCGATCTCCGCGGACGGCAACACCGAGCTCGGCGACACGCTCGGCGGCGAGGACCACGAGTACGAGATCGCCGAGACCCGCGTGTCCCTCGGTCCCGCGCTCGCAACTCTCGACGAGCGGGAGCAGAAGATCCTGACGCTCCGCTTCTACGGCAACCTGACGCAGTCGCAGATCGCCGACCAGATCGGCATCTCGCAGATGCACGTGTCGCGCCTGCTCACCAAGGCTCTGACGAAGCTGCGCGGCCAGCTGTCCGCCGACGCGATCTGATCGCCCTCCCCGTGTAAGTGGTGGCGCCGACCCGGTTCCGGGTCGGCGCCGCTGTTCTGTCTGGTTACTTCAGATAAGACCTGTTTGTGCCACCGGATGTGGACTGGTCGGGCCAGTGCGGATCTCGGCCGAGCGGGCAAGATGGACGTCATGACCGCGCTTCCCGCTTCGGTGCCTCCGGGTGAGGCGGTGGAACTCGGCCGATGGACGGTCGAGAACTACCCGGGTCTGCGCCCTCTCCGGGCCGCGTTGCGCAAGGCCGTGAGCGAGGTAGTGCCGTCACTGGTTCCACCGCTTGCCGCTTCCCCTC